>DOMV01000172.1:0-490 GCA_003509805.1 Planctomycetaceae bacterium | reverse complement strand
CACTTGTTACGCACCAAACTTGTCCGCGCCACCCCCAACGCTGAAAAAACATGACGTGGTTGTGCTACAAGTCGATTCAAGGTATTCCTCATACCATTCCTCCCACTCGCCCCGTTTATCGTCTTCTTCCATCGAATCTTCCAGACGATAACTCTGGTATCAGCGGCGTGGGTTTCCTTTACTCCGTTTCCTCTCCATGCGTATTTTACACTTGACCGCGTCGCCGTTTTTCGGGGGACCCGAACGGGTGATCCTCGATCTCGTCCGAACACAATCGGCGCCGGATTTCGAGTACACAGGTCACCGTTTCGAGAGTGTCATCGCGACCTTCGGCGAAAACGGAGGCTGCGCACCCTTTCTCGGAGAGATTGAAAAAACCGGGCTCGAAGGACTGCGGCTCGTGAGCGACATGCCGCGTCTCGATAGGGCGGTCGGCGAGCTGATGCGGCTGTTGCGGGGCCGGCGGACTGATCTGGTGTGCGCTCACGGC
>DOMV01000345.1 GCA_003509805.1 Planctomycetaceae bacterium | reverse complement strand
AAGTCAAATTTTATTCGCGAACCGGTAAATAGCGAATTTCGTTCCGATGACGGAACGAAACCGAAACGGCAGAATATGGGAAAGTGGGCTATCCCGCCGGTCCGCAGCCTACCGGACTTGCTACGGAGCTCACCGTAATGCACTTCGGTGATTTTCAACCGGCGGCTTCGGAAGACGTGCCCGCTCGCTCAAGGTAGCGCAACCGCCGAGAACGACGATGTAGAAAAAGAGGATCGTTGCGCAAATCACGGCAACCCCCTGTTTGACGCGGAGGGCGGAAAAACCGAAATCGGTGAGTATCGTCAGCGGGTCCGGCGAGAGAAACGCTTCGATCGGAGCGGCAAGGCAGAATAGCACCGTCGCGGTCGAAATNNAAATGATCGGCAAGGCTTTCATTGCCGCGAGCCGGAGCGCATCGCCGCGGGTGTAGCCGTTCGTGAAAACCATGGCCATGCCGATCCGCATCCCGGCGGCGGCGGCCATCACGATCGCGGTCAACTCGAACGGTCCGTGCGCAGCGGTGAATTCGTGGAACTGCGGCGCCGACGCGGTCGTGCCCACATACCCGAAGATCGTCCCGAGCGTGATCGCGTTGAACAAGGTAATCAGGATCGGCCCGAGCACGGTCAGGGCGCCGAACGCAAAGCACTGTAAGCCGATCCCGGCGTTGTTGTACACATAGAAACCGCCCATCATCATCCGCTGGGCGGGATCGACGTCGGTAAACGGGCGTTCGAACATTCTTTCCATGGATTCCAACTGCGCCGTGCCGAGCACTTGGTGCGCGAATTCCGGGTTCGTCCGAGCAAGAAACATGCACAAAAAAAACGGCACCCAGAACAAGAGTAACGCGAACCGGAAAACCCGGTCATTGAAAAGGATGCGCGGCGTCTCGACGGTTAACAGGCGGACCCAGGATTCGAGCGTGACCGTTCGATCCCGGTAGAGCCGGTTGTGGGTCCGACCGACCAGATCGTTCAGGTAGGCAATCGTCCCGGGCGGCAACCGGTACGCCTCGGCCAGCGCTAGGTCGGCGCAAACACCTCGATAGAGCGCGGAAAGCCTGGCAATCTCACCGGCCTTGAGCCGGCGGCTCTTGCGGACGGTCCCCAATCGCAGGAGCAACGCTTCAAGCTCCTCCCACCGAGTTTTCCGCGATTGAATCAATTCCGCAACGTGCATGAGGGGTTTCGATGACTCAAAGTTTTGCCCTGAAGGGGCTAAAACGTAACAGCCCAAGGCTATTGTGTTGACGCCCCTTCAGGGCGAATTCGATCCGACCCGGCTTTCAATTCCGCCCCCCGTTTTTCCTTACTGCACAACGTACTCCGAGGCCAGTTTGGTGAAGTCGCGGACTTGCTCGTCGGTGAGGGAGCCGCGACGCTCGATGTCAATGTGCGCCCGTTGGCCGGCGACGGAGCCGCGCACCGAAATGCGGCCCGATTTGTCGAACGAATATGTCACCTCCACCGGCGTGCCCTTCGGCAAGCCCGCCGGTAAACCGGTGATCTGGCACTTGCCCAGAAACAGACACGCCGACGGGTCCGGGGCGTCCCCTTCGAGCACCTGCACGCTTACCCGCGATTGACCGTCCTTGTTCGTCTGGAACGTCTGCGTCACCTCATACGGCAAGGTCATGTTCCGCGGTATCATAATGTGGTTGACCGTCGATTGCGTCTTGGGATTGACCGCCGCGACGCCGAGACCGTGCGAATTGACGTCTTCCTGCTTGATCGATTCGAGCATCCTGCGGACACGTTCGCCGACCCCGCTCGCGCCCTCGCGATGCCGGGCTTCTAGGATCGCGGCGTGGATCGCGGCCCCCTTCGCGACCGAGGTGTGCGGGCTCAGGTCGGGGTGAATGTACGGCTCGATCCCGGTCACTTCACGCAGCTTGCGCGGAACCTGCGGCATGAGCGTCGAACCGCCGATCAGCACGATGGCGTCGAGATCGGAAAACGCGAGTTTGCCCTGGCCCATGACCAGTTCGGTCGTGTCGATCGTACGCTGGAGCAGGTCGCCGGTCAGTTCCTCGAATTTTTGCCGCGTCAGCCGGACGGTGTTCGATTTCCCCTCGCAACGGCACGGGATGACGGCTTCCTGCTTCGTGGTCAACTCGATCTTCGCGATGTCGCAAACGTTGCGCATTTCCTGGGCGACCTGCGGCGACAGGCGGAAATCGATGCCGTGCTTTTCCTGGAACTCCTCGGCGACGTACTGGAGAATCCGGTCGTTCCAGTCGACGCCGCCGAGCATGACATCGCCGTCGGTCGCGAGAACGTGAAAGTGCGTCGGGGTGTACTCGACGAGGGTCGAGTCGAAGGTCCCGCCGCCGAGATCGTAGATGAGCACCCGCCGGGGCTTGAACTCGCTCCCGTGCGCAACCCCGAGCTCGCCGCGATGCCAGGCGTAGGTGAGCGTCGCCGCCGTCGGCTCGTTGATGATGTCGATCACGTTCAGACCCGCGATCGCCCCGGCATCCTGAGTCGCCTTGCGGCGTGCGTCGTTGAAATAATACGGAACCGTGATGACCGCATTACCGACCGTGCCGATGCGTTTCTCGGCATCCTGCTTGAGTTTCTTGAGAATCAGCGCGGAAATGAACTCCGGCGTGATCTCATGGCCGTCGAAGGTCCGTTTGAATTCGACAGCACCCATGTGGCGTTTGATGCGTTCGACCACGTTTTCCGGATTTTCGAGTGCCGCCCGGGTCCGGTTCGGCCCGACGATCACATGCCCGGAGTCGGCCAGGAGAATCAGGCTCGCGGTCTCGACATCATCGTCGTCATTCGGGATCGGAATCGGCTCCCCTTCTTCGTTGACCTGAGCGAGCGTGGAAAAGGTCGTGCCCAAATCGATTCCAACGGTATGGCCGGGAGAAAATTGCATTGTGTAAAAATAGAGAGAGGGAGCAGATCGGGCAATTCAGGAGTTCAAAAAAACACGGTTCCGCAGGGGATTGACAAGCCCCCCGATTGTACCACAGGCCACAAACGAATCAAGACCGAAAAAGAAGCCGGCAATGCCAGGGAAA
>DOMV01000270.1:25676-27838 GCA_003509805.1 Planctomycetaceae bacterium | reverse complement strand
AAACACTTAACGGCGTAGAATGTCAACCCGCCGCTGAAAAAGAAAACGGACGTGTAGCTTCCGGTCCACTTCCATGACAACGCGAAAAGCAATGGCCCGATGGCCGATGATAAGACCGTCAGCATTTGCGCGATTCCCTGGATGCGCCCGACCTCCCGCCGTCCGTACAATTCACCCCACGCCGAAAAGAAGAGAACCGTCACCGCGCCACCGGCTCCGCTCATCAGGAAGGCGTAACAGTAGATTTGCTAGTCGGTTTGAATCACTGGAAACAAAAACAATGCGACTGCCATCGGAAACAAAGTTCCCGCCAACACATAATGAATCTTGATATACCGGCAAAGCCAACCGGCCAATAAATTGCACAACAAAGCAAATGGAAGCGGAATGACAAGAAGCCGATGATACATGACCGTGTCGAACCCTCGTTCCGCCAGGATTGATTCGTTGAAAAGGCCAATCCCGGAAACGACAAGTCCGTAAAACGAGGCGGCCAGTGCGAATATCCAAAAGGCGGGCGTCCACAATGCTTCGCGGCATGACATGCCCGTCAAGATTTCGTTGCCGGTTTCGTCGGTCACATCGCCCGGCGGTCGCCGGACAAGCAACAAAACAATGGGAAGGCAGACTGCGATCAGGACAACGCCGATGCCGCCCCATGCTTCGCGCCACGGAATTTTGTTTTGAAGGGCACAGCCCATTCCCCCGAAAGCGGCCATGAAAAAGATCGAGGTCAGCAGCGAATAAATACCCATTGCCGGGCCGAGTTGCCGCTTTTGAAAATACTTCGACACCAAGGCGATGCTCGCCACGGAAAGAGCACTTTGACCAAGACCGCGAGTCAATAGGAGCGCAACGAAAAACGCCGTGTGACTTTCACGGATGATGCTCATCCACAGAACGACGCCACCGAGTGCCGTCAGGATTGCTGCCAACACGGTTTTACAGTCGGAACGGTCGAGCCAATATCCGACCGGCAAGCAGAACAGGCTTCCCAACAGCGTCGCCCAAAGATTGTACGAAGCGTAAAGCATTCGGTCCATCTGGAAATCCGAGAGCAACGCCTCGGTGACCATACCGAGCCCCTGCGTTCGTCCCGGAAAAGTTGCGACCATCATCAGGGCCGCGATTAGGACGTGAATCCAGTTATACATCATATTTGAGAATGACTAAAAAGAATCAGAAGGAAAGCGTTTCGCCGTTGTCGCAGGTCGCATAGGCCCGCCAGACTTCCAGCGAGACCGTATTGGAAACAAACCGTGAACAACCGCAAACGCCTCCAAGGTGGGCAACGTCCCAATGGTATCCGGCGAATTTTTCCCGCCGATCCCGCCAACGCCCAGGTCCGCCAGTTGGCCAACTTCCGACAGTTCCTCGTCACCCAGCGAACCCGGACCGTCAACAAAATCAAAGGAATTTTCAACAAACACAACATGCTCCAGGACGCTCCGACGGAAAATATTCGCACAAATAAATTTCGGAAATGGATCGCCGAGGTCCAACTGCCGGTCGTCGACCG
Organism: Planctomycetaceae bacterium; assembly: GCA_003509805.1. Classification (GTDB taxonomy): domain Bacteria; phylum Planctomycetota; class Planctomycetia; order Pirellulales; family Thermoguttaceae; genus UBA8133. The sequence goes on along the minus strand of DOMV01000270.1, from coordinate 26,319 downwards.
CCTGGAGGCCGACGCTCACTTGGAGCTTTGGAAAACATACGACCAACAAATCCTCGAAGTCGAATCACAGCTCATCCGGCGACCCGAACAAAACAAAAACCTGTTCAAGCTGACATCAATACCGGGAATTTCAGCGATGGGGGCGATCATCCTGTTGTCACGGATCGGCGACATTAAACGCTTCAAGAATCCTCGTAGCTTGGCGAACTACTTCGGCCTGACACCGGGCTGTCACAACACGGCGGGAAAACAACGCATCGGCTGCATTACCAAGGCAGGCAGTCCGGCGGCGAGGAACGTTTTGAACTTCGCGGTGAACTACGTTCTACGCAAGGACAAGGCGATGCGAGAGTGGCATAAAAAGATCAAAGGGCGAGGCAAGGCGAAGGTGGCGCGAGTCGCCGTGATGCGAAAACTGGCAACGATTATTTGGCACATGCTTCGCTGGGACAAGGAATATCAATTCCATTACGATCCGCCGACGATGGCGAGGAAGCGAGACGGCCGGAGGCCGTCAGGGGAGGTTTTGGGAGGCATGGGCAACAGTAATCGTGCTGAAAAAAGAAAAACGCCTTCCCGGAGCAAGACTCATGGGAAGACGTGATTACCGTTGGTTCGGCTATTCCTTGGCAAGTTGCTCCTC
>DOMV01000270.1:18170-25539 GCA_003509805.1 Planctomycetaceae bacterium | reverse complement strand
CATGATTAGGACCCGCGAAATTTTCAAGACAGCCGGTAAAAATCATCCGTGCCGATGCGAAAGCATTGGGCGTCCCGTGGTAAATCGCGGGCCGTGTCAACCACGAAGAGATGGATGGGGACGCAAGCGGCAACAGGGCCGTCGCCAGATAAGGCAAAGCAGTCTCGGATAAATAGTGAAACGAACGATTGAAACGCGAATTATTTACGGAACGACATTGAAAGACGTATCGGAGCGAATCGTTGAAGAATCTCGGAGTCCATGCCGGGAGCGATGTCGCACGCTTTTAGGAACGATTTTTTAACAATTTTTACGCGAATCCCCTCTTGACGGGGGGATTACTTACAGAGATGAACCGAGAATATCATCGTGGAGTCAAATTAACCGCAAGAGAAATGCAACCATACTCGTTACGATTGGAACGAAAACATTTGATTGAACGCTGGAGCCTTTTGATCCAACCTCAATAACTTACGTAAAACTTTCTGGCGAAAACCTCAACCGGTTCGAGACCGGCGACGAACACGCTGCAAGCCCGATTCGGCCCATACTTGTCCGCAATGTAAAGCAGAGCATCGAGATGCTGTTGCCGTGTCGTGTACTTCGCTTTGCCAGGGCAGTATTTTTCGAACAGCTTTTCATCCCACACATCCATATCAAAAGCCAACTTGCCTGCCCCGGCGTCGATAAGCCGATCCAAAATGGTCGGATCGGACGGCGGTGTTAAAAATAGAATGCCGCCGCCGACTTTGGCCAGACCGACTTGCCGGTCGATTTCCTTCAAAATCGTTCCGTAGCGTTCGATTTCCGTATCGGGTCGAAATGTCGATCCCGCCGTCATTTGGAGGATTTTGACCTCCGGGTCTTCGTCGACGGCATATCGGACGACATCGACGATATCCTGTACGGGAAATTCAAAGTCCTGCCAGGATTGGGCTTGGACCATTTGGCTTGTAAAGTTGCCGGAATGACAGAACCGGCATTGGTTGCTCGACTTGGCCAGTTCGCAGGGCCAGAGATAGGAAAACGCCAGCATGTCCAAGCCCTAGGTTTTCGCCAGAAAGTTTTACGTAAGTTATTGAGGTTGGATCAAAAGGCTCCAGCGTTCAATCAAATGTTTTCGTTCCAATCGTAACGAGTATGGTTGCATTTCTCTTGCGGTTAATTTGACTCCACGATGTCGTCTGCCTTTTGGTACTCAGCGATGAAGGAGCACCGTGGTACGACGAACAGAACGCCGCCCATTTTGCCGCAATGGGGATTCCGACTTTCGCCTGTACGCCGGATTTGTTCCCCGATCTCATGGCCGCCGCGATTGGACGGCAAGACTTGGGACTCTGGGCAAGTCGCAACGAAATTGCCCGTGTAGGGCAGAGCAACCGGTAAACGTGCAAGCATATTTGCAACGATTTCTTGTGGCGGCTCGACCTTCGAGTTCTGTTCGGCATCGAATAGATAAGGTTTTTCCTGTTGTGAGGCGCAAGAGGACTCGGTTTTCAGCATGGACGTAGCCGCCGAGCGAATGGGAAATCCGGATTGGATGGATGCGGCTTCGTCACGAGACGGCTGCCGGACGGGGACGACATTGGGAAAATCGCTCCCTGCCGTCCGACACCACTTCCGTCACCACTAGCATCTTTATCGGCCCGCTGAAGACACTTTGCGTCGCCCTAACTAGCGACTCTGCATAGAGTTACAAACTACCCCCCCACTGGATTCGAACCAGCCACCTACAGGGACAGCTTGAGCGACGGTCAAAATTGCGTGACGATCAAAAGTGATTCGCGGGTCTGGCATGTGCGCTCCAAATCTTTACCGCTGCCCTTGCGTACTCTTGTACCGCTCCCGTCGAATTGCTCTTGACAGGAATCCCTCCGGTTGGCACAATGCGTCGATTTTTCCGTTTTTCTGACCAAAGCGGTCTTCACCAAACCATCAATTTCACCGCGTTTCCAGTATCATGATGACCAAACCTCCTTCCGCCATGAGAGCGTGCTGGAAATCGCTGTTTCCGGCAATGACGATCCTGTTTTACGGATTCGGCTTTGCGGAAAAAGTCTGTACGGAGAACGCCTGTTTTGCGCAAACCCCGTTCGTGTTTGAAGTCAAAAGCGATTTTGAAACGCCGAACATCGATTTGAAAGAGGCGACGGCGAACACGGATTGTACGACGATCTGGTTCAAAAACACCGCGACATACCATTATAACGATGCGTCGGCCTTGAAGTTCGGCAAAACCTGGCGATTCGAATGGGACAGCCGACAAAACCACGCGACCCCGATTCTTTCGACCAATGCGATCGAGATGAGCGGAGCGGTTTTGGAAATCACCGGCGACATGACGAACTCGTTCAGCAATGCCCGCAACAGCTTCGTGCTCCTGGAAGCGACCATCGGGGCGGGAAGCGATCCGTTTTCGGGCGTCAACGCCAAAAAGGAAAAACAGACGATCGATTGGAACAAGCCGTTCCAGGTTGAGGACTTTCTCGCCTACACACTCGGCACCAAATCGGTTTCGGGCGGAAAAACGCAGATCGTCCTGGAACAGAATCTCAGTTGGTACCAACCGTACGAGGAATATACCGGATCGTTCACGGTCGACAGCGGTAAAACGTTCACCGTGGATGCCGCGCTCAATAACGTCGCGCCCGTTTCCGGGAACTGGGACGGTCGATCGCTCGTCAAAAAAGGGCAGGGATTCCTTGTCCTCAACCAAGTGAACGGGTATGTCGGCGCGACGGAAGTCCTCGAAGGCACCCTTGCCCTGGGCGTCGATCAGGCGATCGACAAATCCGCCGTGGTTGCCGTTCATGCCGGCGCGACGCTCAACCTGGGAGGCAAAACGCACACGCTTTCCACATTGCTCGGAGAAGGCCGCGTCGCTTATCACAGCAACGAGAATTTGACGCTCGCGATCGATCATCCCGCCCTGAAACGCGATCTTTTCGAAGGCGCCTTCGCCAGCACGGCCGGGACGCTCACAAAAACGGGCGGCGGGACGTTCGAACTGTATAACACCGCGATTGCCAGCAGCCTGCGGACGATCAACGTGAACGAGGGGCTTTTCCTCTTGAACGCGGACATGGCCGATCCCAATACGATCAACGTGCGTTCCCGGCTGGGAGGCGACGGTTCGCGAAACAGTTCCGTCTTTTTTCAAGAGGAATCGAACCATACCTTTTTCGGCGCCGCCGGCGCTTTCGAGGCCGATCGAATCGTTTACAAGGGCGGTTCGGCCGTTTCCATGAACGTCGGGAAAAGCGGGATATCCAACATGCTCGACGTCGGCAGCACCGTGACCTTCTCCGACGGGGGCGGGAACACGCTCCTTACCATCGTCAATTATGAAGAACGGCTCCATGCCGAAGACGGCGAGCTCCATTATACGCTCGGGGAGGCCGGCGGCGGTTTTCAACTGAACGGCATGGACCTTTCGGGGCTGACGCCGACGGTCGGCGCGGATCAAAAAACGCTGACCTTCACCAACGGTTCGGCGACGCTGGTCATTCAAACGGATTCAAGCCTGGACATCGTGGATTCCCGGTTCACGCCCGACGGTTTTTGGACGCTCGATCTGAAGGCGACCGGAGACGTTTCCATGCTGACTCCGGCCGGGCAAACGGTTTACGACGCGATTGCGATTGATCCGACCGACTCGAACGACGACGGCGTCTTTTTCAAGGAATATCTCCAGACGTTGCCGTTCGAGGAGAAGCAGGCGGCAATCAACCAGATGATTCCGTACATCGACACGACGCTCCCGATCGCGACCCGGAGGGCGATTACGCGGTTCAACGACACGGCTTTTTCACGGATCGATTATTTGGCCCATCGTGCCCGGAACGGCTGTTCCAATAAAATCTACCAACTTTGGGCCGAAGCCGACGGCGAAGTCGCCCATCTCGATACGTTGGACGGCGTCACCGGTTACAAACTCCGCTCCATCGGGGGAACGGTCGGACTCGACGCGATGGTTCTCCGCGATCTCGTGCTCGGCGTCGACTTTTCCGGACTGGAATCGAAAATCGATCTCAAGGACGACCTGAGCGACGCGAAGATCGGGATGTTCCTGACATCGCTGTACGGCATGTGGTACTACAACAACTGGTCGGTCAAAGCCTCGGCCGGGTACGGATGGAACGAATACAAGACGTACCGGACCATTCCGCTCGTCGGCGAACGGGTTTCCGGAAAACACCAGGGCAACGCGCTTTTCACGGCCGTGGAAGTCGCGAAACGCCTCCGGTACGGCCAAACGTCGCTCACGCCGTTCTATAAATTCGAGTTCGTCGAACTTTGGGAGGATGCGTATTCGGAAAGCAGCGACCAGGGGTATGATCCGGGTTTCGCGCTGAATTTTGACAAAAGAACGACCCGGGGATATTTGCAAACCGTGGGTGCGAGGCTGTCGCGGGATTTTGTCTATCCGAGCGGTTTCCTGATTTCCCCTTCGATTTACGGCGGCTGGATTCATGATTTCGGAAAAAGTTCGATCGGCACAAGCGCCTCGGGCGACCAGTTCGTGCCGTACTCGATTCGCGGCGTGGAAACGGTCGTCGACCGGGCCCAGCTCGGGATCGGCGTCGACCTCCGGCCTTCTGAAAACCTCGTCATTTTCGGTCGTTACGAAGCGGAACTCGCCGAAGGTTTCGACGCACAACTCGGTAATATCGGGCTGGGGCTCGTGTGGTAAACGCGGGTGGTGGACCCGGGCGGAGGTGCTCGTGTGGTGGGAATTGACAATTTCCGCCGGCCGCCGACAATTGAAGGGAGGCGGTTTGCGGACTTCCGGTTCCGTGCCGTCGTTTCGGTATCCGCTTTTCCGGGCGTTTTTTTCCATGCGAATTCTTATTACTTCCGGTCCGACGCGGCAGTATTTGGACCCGGTGCGCTACCTTTCGAACGCTTCGAGCGGCCGGATGGGGGCTGCGCTGGCGCTGGCCGTTCTCGAACGCGGGGGAATGCCCGTCGTCGTAAGCGGGCCGGTCGGGATCGATTACCCGGAAGGGGCGGAAGTTCACCGGGTCGAAACGACGGTGGAAATGCTCGAAGCGGCCCGATCCCTTTTTGGGGAATGCGACGGCGTGATCGGAGCCGCGGCCCCCTGTGATTTTCAGCCGGAAACGGTTGCCCGGGAAAAAATCGCCAAACACCCGGACCGAACGCCGTATCGATTGCAACTTGTCGAAACGCCTGATATTTTGGCGGAACTTGCGAAAACCAAACGTGCCGACCAATGGATCATCGCCTTCGCGCTGGAAACCGAGGATTCCTATCGACATGCCGTGGAGAAGATTCGCAAAAAAGGGGCCGACCTGGTCGTTCTCAACGGCCCGGCTTCGATCGATGCCGTGACGACGGATGTCTCGCTCATTGATTCGCGGGGCCGGATACGTGCCGAACTTCATGACACGAAAGAACAAGTGGCCCGCGCGATTTTGCGACACATCGCCGCATTCGACGCATGCCGGACGAATGTTGATTGATGTGCTCGCCGCAAAAAACGGAACCTTGGTGTAAGGCTTACCATGTGCGACCAAAGGGTTTTTCATCACCGTGTGCGGGAAACACGGTGCTCAGGAAACACCGTGCCCAGGAAACATGGTGCTCAGGCGACACCGGGTTCCGGCAACACCGCGATCCGGATGTCCCTTGGCTCGTTTTTTACACGGAGCACCGTACAAACCGGAAGCGCAACAGCTTGAAGCTACAGGGATTTATGCTCAAACCCCGGAGGTCTCATGTCGACGCTCAAACCGGCAATCACGTGGGGGCTTTGGGGATTCGTCTTGGTCAGTTTGATTTATATCCTGTTCGGCAGGGGGGTTGATTCCGCCGCGCCGACGCCTTCCTCTGCGACGGCGGTGACGGGGCGCGACGAAATCGTCGTTTATTTTTTTCACCCGACCAGTCGCTGCGAGCCGTGCGAAACGATGGAACTCCTCACGCGAAACGCCTTGATATCCGGTTTTTCACGCGAGCTTGAGAACGGCGCAATTCGCATGGAATCGCTCGATTACGAGGATTCCCGGCATTTTCCCCTCGTTCAAAAATACGAGGTCGTGTTGACCGCCGTCGTCGTCGTACGGATGAAAAACGGAAAGGAAACGGCCTTTGAAAATCTTGACGAATCATGTTGGAAGCACTACCGGTCCCCCGACGCGTTTTCCCGGATCGTCAGGGAAAGCATCGCGAACATGACGGCGGGAGCGAGATAAACCGTAAACGGCCTGCCAATCCTCCCTCGCACCATCGCCTGCCGTTCGAACGTTCGGTTTATATCATTCTACACACAGAAGTTACGGGCGAGCGAGGCAGGCGGACTTGACCACGTGTTCGTTTTCATCGCGTTTCCAGTATCAACCATCGACGTAATGCGGTATCGATCCGATGACTCAATGGATATGCGCACTGTTCGGATCGTTGGCGTTGGGGCTCAAGACCGCCATGGCTCCCTGCCTGCTTACGATGAGCCTGGTGGCCATTTCCTTCATCGGTCGTCATGTCCGATCGCCGCGCCGGGTGCTCTTCTCCGGACTTTTATATTCTCTCGGCATGACCGGGACCTATGTCGCCTTGGCGGCGTTGATCCTGACGGTCGGCAACGCGACGATTTTTCACGGGCTCCAGGTCCGCTTTCACCTGCTGATCGGGCCGGCGTTGATCGTGGTCGGCATGATGTTGCTCGGATGGATTTCGTTCACCTTGCCCGGGATCGACGGCGAAAAGCTGAAACCGTTCATGAAACAGCTCGGCGTTTGGGCCGCTTTCCCGTTGGGTGTCGCGTTCGCCCTGGCATTTTGTCCCACGTCGATCGCTCTTTTTTTGACGATGACGTCGCTGGCCGCCGAGCGGGGCGGTTCCATTGCCATGCCGGTGTTTTTCGGCCTGGGGGCGTCGCTTCCCGTCATCGCGTTCGCCGGGATCGTCGCTTTTCAAATGAATCGCCTCGGCACTTTTTTCAATACGTTGACGATGATCGACCGTTATGCGAGCATCGTGACGGGAAGCCTGTTTATCGTATCGGGTATTTGGATGACGCTCCGGTACGTATACCGTTTGTTTTAGCCGAAACCGCTGTTTTGGCCGCAATCGCACGGGATCATTCCTTTTCCGCGGATCGTTGTTTATCGACGGTCAAACCGGCCCGGGCATACATCGCCTGAATCTCGTCCACGCCCGGCAAGGTCCCTGAGCAGAGCACGCGGCCGTCGACCGCCAATCCGGGGGTTTGCATGACGTCGAATGTCAATATGTCATCGATACCGGAAATTTTTTCAAGGACGTATTCAAAACCGGCCTCGCGCGCGGCGGCATCCGCGTTTTGAGCCAGTTTTTCGCATTTCGCACAACCGGCGCCCAATATTTG
>DOMV01000270.1:0-18103 GCA_003509805.1 Planctomycetaceae bacterium | reverse complement strand
CTGCCGAAGGTAAGCAGGCGGATAGGGCGGGCGGTGTTTACCAACGACTTAACCGGCTTCGGTATAAGAATGCCAAACGCCGAATTTGCGGATCATTTCACCATCGGCTGCGCTTCGTTGACGAAATCGCGGGCATCCTGGAACTTGCGGTAGACGCTGGCAAACCGGACGTACGCGACCTGATCGAGCTCGCGGAGCATCCGCATGACCTGTTCGCCGATGAAGCGGCTTTCGACTTCCGTATCGAAATTCGTTTCGATCTCGCTTTCGACATTCGCGATCAGGGTTTCGATTTGCGCATCGCTGATCGGTCGTTTCCAGCAGGCCCGGCCGAGACCTTCGCGCAACCGGTTGCGATCGAAGGGAATCCGCGTTCCGTCGCGCTTGACCACGCGAACCGTGGTCGTTTCGATGCGTTCATAGGTGGTGAAGCGTTTGTTGCAACCTAAACAGTGCCGGCGGCGGCGGATCATGAATCCGTCGTCACCGGCCCGGGTGTCGATCACCCGATCGTTATCTTCGTGGCAGTAGGGGCAACGCATGGTACGGATCAGGGGCGGACGAAAACCGGGGGCGGCGTTTTCCGGACGGGGTGGTAAAGATCGGCCTGCGTGAGTTCGAGTTCCTTGAGGACCTCGTACCAGCGCGAACAGTCCTTGAGTTTGTCGTCAAAATTGTTGGTTCCGAATGAAAAGACGGCGCCTTTCGCTTTTGCCCGTTTCAGGAACTCCGTTTTGGGAAAAGGGCTCTCGGCCTGAATTTCAAGGGCAATGCCGTTTTTGACGGCGGCATCGATGATTTTGTCCATCCGCTGCGGCGTCCAGAGCCGGTCATATTGCGAAGCGATTCGCGGCGGCAAATACGTCGGGTTCGCCAGGATATCGATCGGTTCCGCGAGAATTTGCAGGTTATGTGCCATGTACCGTTCCATCCAGGCATCGACATCGGGAATCTCGTATCGATCTTCCATCCAGAGCCGGCAGGGACGTCCCTCCCGGTCGGTTCCCATGATCATGGTATCGGCAAGGATATAATCGAGCCGCTGTCGCATTGCCGGGTCGATCGTCTCGAACCAATCGCGGTCGTTGACCTGGATGCCGACGAAAAGTTCGACGCCGCGGCCGCGGAGCGTGTCGACGTCCCCGATGTGGTTGCGGAGCGTATCCGAATCGTGGAGCGGCCATTCGCGCCCGTAATTCTCCAAGACCCCGCTGCGTACCCCGGATTGGATTTGCCGAATCGCGGCCTTTTCCGCATTCATGCCGCCCCGGGCGTGAATGTGCATATCGTAGATGACGGGGGCATCCACCGGTTCGAACGCATACGCCGCGGAAAACGTCGCGAGGAAAAAAAGAAACGACGGTGAAAACACGCGAAAAGGAAACATGGTATGACGTTGGTTGTTTATACTGAAGGCGGTTGAAATTTTCCCGAAGCCGATTCCCGGGAAGCCTGCCCGTCGAAGCGACCCTGCCGAAGGTATACCGGAAACGCGATGCAAACGGACATTTGGTCAAGTCTGCCTGCCGCACTCAATCGCTCACAACTTTTGTTAATACAAGTATTTACGCGGATCGTTCGAGCGGCAGGCGATTGTGCGCGGGAGGATTATCTTGCCGTTTACGGTATAAGCAGGCGGATAGGACGGGCTGTGTTTACCAACGACTCAACCGGCTTCGGTACATGATGTTCGAAAACCTTGCATTACACGATCCGGAAAAATCATCTGTCAGTCCCGCCTACCTTACACCGCGGGTATCAGCGGACCCCCCGGTTCCGGTCCGATGCTTACAAGAAGCGGGGAGGTAAGCGGATATCGAGCAAGCACGTCGTGCAGGTCGTCCAGCGCGACGCCGCGAACGGCATCGAGATCGTCCCGGACGGTCCGATACCGTTTCCGAACGGTCCACTCTCCGCCGACGGCAAACAGGCGGCCCCTCGGTTGTTCGTTGGCCAAAACGATCCGTGAAAGCGTTTTGTTTCTCGCGCGTTCGAACTCTTCGTTCATTATACCGTTTTTTTCCGCTTCCCGGTAGATGCGTTGCACGATTTCAAGATTCGCGGGGGCCGTCTCCGGTTCACCGGCCAGCATCGTCATGTACATGCCCGCATCCAGGTATTCATAGGCCCCGAGCCAGGCGGAATCGGCTTTTCCGTTATCTATCAATTCCCAATAGAGCCGGCTGCCGACTTCGTCTCCAAGGACGCAGGCAAGGAGTATCGAGGCAAGGCGTTCCTTTTCACCGGCATCCGCCCCCGGGGCGTTGGAAAGCAGCAGGGAATACCGTTGGGTCGCCGAGGGTTTCGCGATCGCGTGCATACCGCTGCGCCCCGAGGTTTTTGAAAGCGACCGGGGAAACGCGGGGGAGGCGTTTCCCGGCTTCCAGCGGCCGCAGGAGCGTTCCGCTTTACGTACGAAATCATCGAAATCGAGACGTCCGCAACCGACGAGGAAGAGATTTTCCGGGGTATAGCGCGCTTCATGGTAGGCCCTCATCTGTTCGAGCGAAAGCGCGGCAATACTCTCGTGCGTCCCGAGAACGCTTTTTCCGAGCGGATGACCTGCAAAAAAAAGTTCGCGACTTTTTTCATCGGCCCCGAAAGGCGGCTGATCCTCATACATCTTGATTTCTTCGAGGATGACCTGTTTTTCCGTTTCGAAATCGTCGCGGCGGATCGCGGGCCTCATCATGTCGCCGAACAGATCGACGGTTTTTTCGAGCAATTCCGGGAGAACGACGGCATAATACACGGTCTGTTCCTCGGAAGTGAACGCGTTCGCGGAGGCCCCCATTTCATCGAGTTCGCGGTTGACATCGTCCGCCGTCCGGGTATCGGTTCCCTTGAACGCCATGTGTTCGAGAAAATGGCTGACACCGGCCACCGACGGCGTTTCGTCCCGGGCACCCGTGCGAACGAAAAAACCGACGGCCGTCGAATAGGCCGAGGGCCGGATTTCCGCGAGAATTTCCAGCCCGTTCGATAACGTCGTATGATGAAACATCGTGTTTTGCATTCCGTTTTTAATAGCCGCCTCAATCCGGTCTCAATCCGGCGGCGACCCGGTGCGGTCGGGATGACGGCATGATCGCTTTACGGTCTTGTCGCTCTACGGTCTTGTCGCTCTACGGTGTTGTCGCCCTGAAATGATAGCGGAGCGGTTGGCCGGGAGAGCCGGCAAAGGGTTTCGCATCGACGCGGAGCATCGTTCCAATCAGCTTCGCGCCGTTTTTGAAGGTGTATTCGTGCAGGTCCTGGCCGAAAGACAGTTTACGGACCTGGTGGTTCACGACCGGCTCTCCGGTGGCATAGAGCGAACAGGCGTAATTGACTTCGCGACCGGTGTTATTGGTAAATGTCTGGTAGACTTCCAGTTCGCCGTTCCGGTTCAGCCGGGTCATAAATTCGATGGCGACATCATCCGCCCCGACGGCTATTTCATCGTAAATCGTGAATTCATCGCTGGTCGCCCCTTCGGTTCGCACCCGGATGTGGAACGGATGCGGTCCGCTGGTCGCTTTCGGCGAAATCGAAATCGTGAAGGGCGTCTTTTCCGAATCTCCCGCCTGGAGAACAAAACTTTTTTTGTCGGGAGTAATCTGCCAACTTTCCGGATCAGGGGGCATCAGGGTCAATTCCGCCGCGATCCCCGCTTTCGAAGCGTTTTCAAACGTCCAGGAATTGGCGTTTTTCCGGTTGGTATAACTGGGGATGACTTTTTTTTCCAGCACAAATCGTTGCCGCCAACGGGTAATGTCCATATCGATTCCCGCGACGAACATGGGAACCGGGCCGACGGGAATCGCCTGTTCGCGACCGATCAGGGGCATCGGTTCGCGTCGTCCGTCCAGCGTGATGATTTCCGTGTTCCGGCCGAGAAAAAGGACTTCTTCGACCGGTTTTTCGAGAGTCGCCGCCTCGTTCCAGAGAACCATGAGCCCGTTGCCGTCGGAATCCTCGAAAATCACGTTCGTACTGTTCCCGGGCATCCGGATGCTCCCCGCGTAACGACGACCGCACAAAAGCAGGGCCGTCGTTCTCCACGGCAGGAACAACTCGCCCGGAGTGCCGTCGGCGTTCATGAGGCCGGATTGATCGTCATAGGGTTTTTGAAGAAAGACGCCGTCGGCCCGATTGATTTTGCCGACAAGCATTCGCTGCACGAGATCGATCACCCGGTCCTGCGTCGTAAAATCCTTTTTTGAAAGGGGTTCAATTGAAATATGGCGATCGGGATTCGTACCCTCGGTTTGTCGAAGCTGGTAGGCCAGTTCTTCGGGAGAGAGCGGAACTTCGCTGGAAAGGGCGAGGAACTCACGCGAATCGAGCAACGTCGGCGGTCGCGGCGGCATCTGCTCAAACGGTGAAACCAGGGAGGCTTCGATCGGCGGCGGTGTAATCGGCGCGTTGGCAATCCCCACCTCGTCCGGCGGGAGGTCGTCGCGAAAACTCGGAGGGATCGGGTATGACCAATCCCAGGCAAAACCGAGCCCGACGTCATACCCGACCGTGTTGAACATCGTGCGTATCTCGGCAAAACGTTCGCGCAATCCGGATATTTCCCTCATGCTCGGATCGTTATCGGCTCCGAGTTGCCAATCTTTCACGAGCAACGAGATTTTCATGAGCATTTGACGGATCGTCGGGGACCAATCTTCGACCGGGAGCGTAAAGACGGCCGCGACGTTGGGTTCGCCGAATTTGATTTTATCGACCAACTCTTTCGGCGGCGCGTCGAGAAGGCCGATGATCCGGATCCGTCGGCGTGCCAGCCAGGTGCAGATTTCCTGCATTCGTTCCCATTCCTTCTCCGTCGTTTGCAAGGGAAGCCATGTCGGCAATTTGATTTGCGATATCCCGGCCTGGCCGAGAATCGTTTTGATTGCATCGAGCATTTCCGGGGTGAATCCATGCATCGTCCAGCCGAATTCTCCGCCGACGGGTGAAACGGATGGTTCGATGTAAACAAGCGTAAGTGGTTTCACGTCGGCTGTCGGATCGAACGATTCCGGAAATCGGCCCGTTCCCGGAAATGGAAGATCGTTGGGAACGTTTATTCCTTCCGCGGAATGCCGGTACAGGACAGGGATGTTTTTCCGCACGACATCGACGGAAGGGACGGGATACGAAAAGCCATTGAAATTTTCCGCAGCCGACGTTCGAGGAGCACGTTTCCCGGAAGGCAAACGTGCGATCGGAGCGGAAAATTCAACCGGCTCCGGTAGAACATCATTCGCGGACTCGTATCCGTCCGACTTGTACGATTCGACCCGAACCCGGTAGAACCCGGGATCGACGATCGGGAGCGAAGGCCAGGACGCGTGGGCATGGGATACCTTGTTCCCCCGTTTTTCCGCGGAAGGTTTCCGGGTATCGCCGGGCAATGCGGTTGACATCATGTTTGGTACCGTGTCCGACGCGACGGTTTTTCCCGGCATCGGTTTCATATCCGTCGCGGAAACGGCGGATTTCAATTCGACCGTACGGCGTTCAAGGGGGCGACCGAACGTGTCTTCCAGGACGAACGTAATCGCTTTGAGCGTACTCGGAATCCCGATCAGCCGGCACTCGACATCTATCCCGTCATTATCGGTGAAAACGTGATTCCGATTGATCGTCGAAAGGGTGACGGTCGGACTTTCCCGAAGTCGCAGGTTGACGAAATCGACGCTTCCTTCGAGGTCCGCACGCGCGCCCGGCAGGAGAATCAATCCGATGACCGCGTAATCGGCGTCCGGCGAATCGGCCGTTATCCGGTCGATTTCCAGTTCCCGCCAACCGCCCGTATTGAGCAGTACTGGTGAGGCGACCATTTTAAGCGGCCTGGCGCTCTTGTTGTTGAACAAGGAAATATTCATGAAGACACGATTGTATTTTAGTCCGGAAATATTGACATAAATATTTGCCGTATAAGACATTCCAAATCGGATCGGAATTCGTGGGGAATAAACGGCAACCCCTCCTCCGGCAACCGCGAAATGGAGCGAACGCAGGCCGAACGGAGTCGCATTCTCCCGAATCGCGACTTCAACGTATGCGGGAAAGCGTATCCCCTGGTCCATCCCCGTTTTACGTGCCCAACCATCGGGCCAGGCGTTGCCGTCTTCGCGGTCGCTGCGTTCATCAAGGGGGGCGTAAAAGAGCAACCCTCCCCCTTCCGGAACCGGAAGCACTCCCTGCGGCAGACGTTCCGGCCGTTTGACGAGCGCGTCACGAGCGGGTGTTGCGTCCGATGGGGCAGCATGTTTTTCCGACTCGGCGGGCGTTTGAGTAAAACCACCCAGCGGAAGCGACGCAATCGGAACAAACAGGATGAACAGGAAGGCAACCCTTTTCATAACGCGAGTATAGCCGAATCTTACACCAGTGTAAATGCGTGTTTATCGGGCTGACTTTGTTTCTGGGGCTGACCTGAGGAGTGATGATACTGAAAACCATTGAAATTTCCCGAAGCCGGTCGCGTGCGGCAGGCAGACTTGACCGAATGGCCGTTTTCATCGCGTTGCCAGCATACGCCCAACATCGTACCGTTGATGGGATCAATTACCGCGTGTCGTAGTTTGCCTGCTGGATTAGAGGCGGCATCGGAGCCGATGAGCCATATCGTTTCGATTCGAGCGTCGGCGGTTTGACGGGTGCTCCCATACTCGCCATGCCTTCCATTTTCTCGGCGTCTTCGGAAACGCCTTTGATCCTTCGTTTATTTGTGGCTACTTTTCGCTGTGGATCCGGGAGCGGCCCGTCGTTATGGAGATTTTTATCGAAAGTCCCGCTTTCCATCGCCGTGTGCCCGGCCGTGTGCTCGACCACTGATTCTGTTCCACGGGAATCCCGTTTTGCCGTTGTTACCGCTTCGGGCTCCGAAGACGCGGATGCGGAGCGTGTTTTCGCCGGCGCTTTTCGCACTTGCATTTCACGCAGCTCCGCTCGTTTGGTTTGTTCCCGCAGGGCTTGCGCCAACCGTGCTTCCTCCGCAGTTTCTTTCGACCGAACCTGTTTTCTCCGCATCTCTTGTAATGCTTGCACATTCATACCCGCAGGATAAACGGGGGGAGCCGCATTGACGGCAGGTTCGTCTTTGACGATGCCCAGCAATCCCAGAAAAGGTGTTCCGGATTGATTGCCCGCTCCAGGCAATGACGGCAAAAAACTCAGCGGATTGCCAAACATCCCCTGTTGCCTGGCGGAATGAGGCGCGTCGCCGTAAGAAATGTGGTTGTAAGGATTTTGTGCATAAGGATTTTGCGATCCTTGCGGCGCGAACGGGGCGACTTTGCCGGGCATGGGGGCATTGTAGGAAACCGGCGTGATCGGTGAACTTGATGCCGGATGTGCCTGTTGTTGGTGTTGCTGTTGTTTCATCATGGCGATCATTCCCTGCAAATAGGCTTGCTGAATGACGGCCGTCTGGTCGGACTTCTCTTTGCGCGTGTTTTCGGACAAAGCCGTTTTAGCGACAGCCTTGGACTTCGATGGTTCTTTTTGAAGATTGGAAAGCCCTTGTGATCGCTCAAAAGTCGGTCGTGTCGGCAGAGGGTGGTGTCGCGGGGCCGGCATCGACGATTTCGCCGCTGTTTCCGCTTCTTTTTGGGGAGTTTTTGGGGCGGCTTGGGCGACTTCCGCCTCCAAGTATCCCTCTTCAACGTCGAGCTGCAAAGCGTTCTGCCGCGGATAGCCCGGCGAATACCCGCTTTCGGCATACCCGATCGGCGGATAACCGGTTTGCGGATAGCCGCTCATGGTCAACCCCTGAACGATTTGTGCTTGAGCCGGATTAACCATGCGTCCATCGGCGGTGACCATCATTCCTCCCGGGGAAACCTGGACGCCGCCGGGAGAAAGCATCGCGCCGGTAACCGACCCCCCTGTAACCAGCCCTCCCGTATTTCCCGTCGGTGAAACACGTTGCGGAGAGGCACCGGATCCCAATCCCAAAGCGCCCATGCCGACGGCACCGGCATTCGCGGGAATTCCCATCGCGCCGGCAAGGAGGATGACGTTTTGTTGTGCCATTCCCGGCGGTACGAGCACACCGCATTGCGGAGTCAGACCACAGGGGCGGGCGGCCGAACATTGCGGGGTCAAACCACAGGAGCGGTGAATCATTCCGTTGATTCCAACAATTCCTCCCCGAGGCAGGATTCCCCCGGCGGGAACGACGGAGCCGATGGGGATCATGCCCGATCCGGCAGCGATTCCGCCACCGGGAACGGCTGAAAGAATATACGGTTGTTGCGTCACGTTGCCCATCATACCGACGGATGCCGGATTCAAACTCGGAGCCATGACCGGGAGACAGCAGCGCGGAGTCAGGCCGCATGGGGAAGATAGGGAACAACCGGGGGTCAGCCCGCAATATCCCGTTATCATGCCGGGAGCATACCCTGCCCGCGCCATTGATTTCGGGTCGTTCGGATCAACCACGACGCCGCAACCCGGTGTACTGCAACATGGCCGTTTACGGGTGCAGGTCTCTGTTTGACCGCAGTGGCGACGAAATTTTCCCAGGTTCGGGACGATTCCCATGTCGGCATTTTCGCTTTCCTCATGGGTGGCTTCGCCGTCCTCCTCGTCATCTTCAACGGTATTCCCCTTCAGCATTTTTCGAAGTTTGCATTTTCCCAAAGGATGAGGAAGATCGCATTTAAGACAGTTGCCGTCTTCGCAAAATCCCTCTTCATCGAGGAGCAGGTCGCAACCGGATTCCGGAGGACATCCGACCCAGGGTGTTCGATTGATTTCAAACGCCCAGTCGCCTCGAAAAAGCAGGCCGCGTTTTTTGGGAATCTGGACATGACAGCCGGCACCCAACAAAAACGTTGCCAACAGTGCAAATGAGATGAAAAAGTGCGGAATATTTTGAAATCCACATCGGATGACGCCGGTTTGCCGGTTTTGAGATGTCCGGTTTTGAGATGCAATGTCCCGAGATGCTGAGTTCACGTTAAACCTCGCGAAAATCGAATGAGGGTTTATGGTGTGCAAACGCTACAAAATAGCCGCTTGCATCTTTTTCATCGGAACGGAACAACCGGAATATTCAGGATAATCGGAAAATTTTGCGCGTTTTTACAAAAATGTCGCACATGAATGTAAAATGAGGTGTTTGCGCTTTATGGAGAATGCCCGAATTGACATGGGTTCAATTTTTTGAATAATTATATCAGTTCGTCCGATAATATAACTTGTTTGGATTATACATCGAACGGCAAGATAATCCTCCCGCGCACAATCGCCTGCCGCTCGAACGATCTGTTTAAGCACTTGTCTGAACAGATGTTAAAATGAGTGAGTGCGGCAGGCGGACTTGACCGAATGTCCGTTTTCACCGNNTCACCGCGTTTCCGGTATATTTCGGGTCAAAAACGGTTTTCAGCACATTTTCCGCATATTCGCCATGCAAAAAATTGAAGGCATCGATACGATTTACTCAACGGCGCTGGAAATGATGCGTTGGAGTGGTGAAAACGAGGAATATCGCCCCGTTCAACACATCCTTTTGCGCGATGATCTCTTTTTCGGTTATCTTTTTTCAGGCGAACGGGTATGTGTCGTTTGGACTGCGGAAAACCACGCATTTTCCGTTCGCATGCGCAACGAGTGCGAAACGACGGTGACATCGCCTTCTTCCGACACGGTAACCATTCCGGAACCGACGGTAAAACATGAAAATGAAAAAACACGTCTTCGAAGAGCGGCATGAGCTGAAAATCGAACGTGACGAAAACCGACGGCTTCGCCGCCCGGCACGGTGTTCATTCGCCGACGGCTACGCTGCCCGGCTTAACGCCGAAGTAACGGTGTCACTCTTTCTCCGAACATTTCCGTCGGCTTTGCTCGTCGTCGTGGGCTTGATTGTGTTGTCCACGCGGCTTTCGGCTGAAAATGTCCATTCCGACCCGGCGGATGAAGCGTTTTTCAATAAAAAAGATTACGCGACCGCATTGGCGATCTATGAAAAAGCGAGAAATACCGCAAGCGAGACGAATCGGCGCCAGGAACGGCAACGTCAAACCGTGATGATTATTCGTTGTTTGACGGCACTCAACCAACAGGATCGAGCGGCCAGGGAATATTATCTGCTCTGTCGCAACGATCCTTTCGGTGCCCCGTTGGAATATGTTCCCCTCCCCTGGTTTTTACCGCCCGGTCGTGCCTTGACGGCGACGGCGACGGAAAAAACGGCGACCGATTGGCTTTCCCAACCTCACGGCCTTGCAAGTCCGCCCGGTGCGCTGCTCGCTTCGGCAACGCTTTTTGTCAGCCGATTTCCTGAAAACCGCGCCCTTGGAGAGGAACATCTCAGGCGGCTCGCATCGCCGCTTCCCCCCGCGACGGGAGACCGGGAAAGCGAGGAAATACGAAAAGTCAGGCGCGATACCGCCCGATTGGCCACGGCGTTCCTGTGGCGGTCGCAGGAAATTTTCAAAGACGGCAAGCAAGCGGAACAAGAGGTTGCGGCCCGGGAAAAATTGGTGTCCTCGCTTGAAGAACCCCTCAGGGCAGGCCCGTATTTTCTCCTCGGCGAAACATATTCGCGGCTGGCGCGAAACGAGGAATCCCTGCTCGCTCGAATGCGAGTGCCGATCCTGTATCCGGAAAGCCGTCCGCTCGCGTCAAAATCGCTCTTGGAAGCCGCACGGACCCTTAAAAAAACGGGGCGCCCCGAACAAGCCGATCGTCTCTACCGGGAAATTATCGAAACGTACCCCGATTTCGATTGGGCCGTCCAGGAGGCTCGAAAGGCCCTCGACGGCGAACAATACTGATCTTCAACGGCTTTGTCGGCCAAGGACTGTCAAAAAACAAGTCGTGTTCGATTCGTGGTTCGGCGGAATACGACATTCAAGGCCGGCCCGGGGGTCGCTCCGCCGCGGAGCCGTGTCGGTCGGGATAAAGGGTTCGCAGTAATTCCTGCATTCGCTCCGCCTCGGCGTGCTTTCCCTGGCGACGAAGAACACGGATGGCCCCTTCTTTCGCGGCATGCCACGGTTCGGAACCGCGTTCGGAACGTTCTTCGAGCCGCTTCCATGCCGAGAGCGCCGCCGGGAGCCATTGCGGTTCCGGGTGATTCGAAAGCAGTTCGGCAAGCGGACGCAGCAGGGTCGTGTCGTCGGGCTCCTTTTTGAGCAGTTGAAGATACATGTCCACCGCCTTTTGAAGTCGGCCGGTATTGGCCGTCACAGCCGCTTTGGCCCGAAGAATTTCCGTTTGCTCCGCCGGCGGGAGCCGATCGGTTTCCTTGTCGAGTGCTTCAAACAGGGCCAAGGCTTCGGCGTCTTTCCCCTGCGCGGCGAGGGCGAATCCGAGCATGGCCTGTCGTTTTGCCCGGACCACAGGCTGTGGATTTGCCGCTTCCAACGTCCATCGCAGCCATTTTTCCGCCCGGGCGCCGGTGTCTTCGGTTCGCCGTTGCAACAGGTATTCGGCGACAATCGCAGCCGTTTCCGCCGAGAGCGTGTCCGGAACGGGCGGCAGGTCCGCCGTTTTCGGCAATCGGGCTTCAAAGAAACCGATCGCGAAATCGACCGCCTTTGTATCGAGGTCATCCGCAGCCGGTTCGTGCGACGCGCCCTCCCGGTGCTGATTTGAATGTCCTGAAACCGCATTCGGCGCCGGCATCTTGTTTTTGGACACGTTATTTTTTGTCGCAATCGCTTTGAAACAGCCCCCGGCAAGGAGAATCAGGCCGGATTCGAGGGGCGTTCCCGGGGGAATCGAAGCCAACCGTTCCAAGGCTTCGCTTTCTTTGCCCGAACCGGCAAGGATTTGCGCAGCACGAAACAACAGGGCGTTTTTTGACGCGGCATCCGGCCAATTCACCACGTGTTCGTCGAGCAGGAGGACATAATCGTCCGGCGTTTTGTTCGATCGCGCCACCGATTCCGCCACCAGGTCGATCACCTGGAGATGAACCGCCTCCGATTCTTTCGCAAGCGTTTCGTCGGGCCGGTTGCGCATGGCCGAAAGGCTTGCCGCTCGCAGGTCTTCAATCGCCTCGTTTCTCAATGGTTCGGATCGCGTTGATTCGTCGAGCGTTCGGGCGTATTCCAGCCGGACAGCGCCGGCGGTTTGGACAAGACGGAACGATTCCAGAGGCTCTCCGGCTTTCCGGGCGTTGTCCGCCGCTTCCGTATAACGACGGACGGCCTCGGCCCAATCGCCCCGGCGGTACGCTTCGGAGGCCAGTTCGACGGCAAGCGATGTTTTTGCGGCATCGGGAAGTGCGCCTTCCCGGTTGCGCGACGCCTCGCCGAGCAGTATCTGCGCCCGGCGCCCCCAATAGGGACCGAAGCGCCGTTCGATCTCCTTCCGGAGCGTCAACGCCTCGGCCAGCCGTTCTTCCGCCGGCTCGTTTTTCCAAAGCCGGAGCAGCAATTCCAAGCGGGCGAGTGCGTAATCGGGAGGGAATTCGGCGTTCAAACCGACTTTGGCCGCCTGTTTCACGGCATTGTCGACGTCCGCTTGTGCCAACAGGAGCCGCAGTTGCCGGGCCGCACCTTCCCAGCGGATTTCCGGAGAAAGATTCCTGTCGGCAAGGCTGTTCAAAAGCGTCTGCGCCGTCGCGGTTTCGCCGATCAATCCGTAGATTTCCGAGATCGCGATCACGCTTCGAAAAACGATCGGATCGTCGGCGGCAAGTCCGGCAGGAATTTCAAGCAATTCCCTCGCTTTTTCAAGGGCATGGACATGGTCGGCGGTTCCGGCTTCGAAGCAATATGCGAGTTCGCGATAGGCAAGGCCCTCCTGGAAACGCATCGCCAATTCGAACGCCGCCCATTGCCGGCGATCGAACCGGGTCCCGGTTCGGCTTGCGTCGCGGTCGGGTTGCCGCGCCGTTTTCGCATCCGGAAGATTATCCCTGCGCCTTTCCGCCGTCTGTCGGACTTTTTCCAAACGATCGATCGCCCCGACAAGCATTGTAATCACGTTTTGAACGGCAGGAGCGCGGTCTGCATCCGGGAGGATCAGTGTTTCCAGTCTCGCGGTTGCGGCAAGTTCGGCTCCGGAGACGGCTGTTTGAGCTTCGATCAACAGGAATAATTCCGGGGTTTCCCTCAAGCGGAGCGATCCGGAGCGTTCGATTTCCTCCAGACGTTCGGCGAGGAAAGCCCGATTTTCCGGCGGCCGGGCCAATCCCTGTTGTGTCATCGCCCGGATACGTTCGATCATGATTGCCGTGGCCTCCTCTTCCGGCAACGGTTGGCTCAAACGGACTGCGGCGAAATATTCGACTGAATCGTACAAACCGCGATCAATCAGACCGCGAAGCAACAGGATATCCGAAGAAACCGGCAGGAGTTCCCCGGCCGACACGGAAGTCGCGAGAAAAAACATTGCCGGGATCACGATAGCCTGAACTGTAACCTTCTGAACCGTAACTGCCGGAACCGAAAGGAACGACGATCTCCACACCATGCTTCGCAGTAGATACCGTAAACGGCCTGACAATCCTCCCGCGAATAATCGCCTGCCGCTCGAACGATACATGTATATCATTATACAAACAGAAGTTAGGATCGATTAAGTGCGGCAGGCAGACTGGAGCAAATGTTCGGGAGCAAATGTTCGTTTTTATCGCGTTTCCAGTATACCTTTCCCGGCGGGCACGGTCAACCGTTGACAGTTTTCCCATTCGTGCGATAATATGCTGAAGGCTGTTGAAATTTCCCGAAGCCGACTTTCAAGAAGCCTTCCCCCCAAAAACTTCCCATTTTCATCGATTTCCATGAGTAAAAAATCCTGCGTTCTCGCCTACAGCGGCGGTCTTGACACCTCGGTTTTGGTCGGCTGGTTGATCGACCAGGGGTTTGATGTCCATTGCGTTTACGTCGATCTCGGCCAGCCCTGCGAGGACCGCCGGGCGATCAAGGAAAAGGCGCTGAAGATCGGTGCGAAATCCTGTGTCCTGATCGACGTCCGCGAGGAACTTTGCCGCGATTTCGCTTTCCCGATACTTCAGTGGCAGGCGAAATACGAAGGGGTCTACCTGCTCGGAACGTCGATTGCCCGCCCGCTGATCTCGAAAGTCTGCCTGCAAGTCGCCCGCAAGGTCGGCGCAACCTGTTTCGTGCATGGAGCGACCGGGAAGGGCAACGACCAGTGCCGTTTCCAATTGGCCGCCGAGGCCCTTGATCCCGACGTCCGGATCATCGCCCCGTGGCGCGACGAGACATTCCGCGCCCTGTTCCCGGGCCGGACCGAGATGATTCAATTCTGCGAAAAGAAAAATATCCCGATCAAAGCCTCGCTCAAGAAGCCGTACAGCAGCGATGAGAACTGCCTCCACATCAGCTACGAGGCGGGAATCCTTGAAAAACTTGATATCGCCGGGAGTGACAACGTCGAATTCGGGATGTGTGTCACACCGACAAAGGCGCCGGACGCGGTCGAACGGGTCGTGATCGATTTCGTTTCCGGAATCCCGGTCAAGGTCAACAGCAAGAAACTTTCGCCGGCCAAAATCGTGGCGACACTCAATGAAATCGGCGGCCGGAACGGGATCGGGATCATCGATATGGTCGAAAACCGGTTTGTCGGCATGAAAAGTCGCGGGGTTTATGAATCGCCCGGCATGACGATCCTGTACGACGCCCTTCGTTATGTCGAGCAGTTGACGCTGGACCGCGATCTGATGCATCTGCGGGATCGGTTGGCCCCGGAGGTCGCGGAAATGGTGTATTACGGCTATTGGTATCATGCCAAAATGGACGCCTTGCTCGCCTTCATCCGCAATGCCCAGGAACCCGTGACCGGCCGGGTCGCCCTGGACCTGTACAAGGGCAATATCTCCGTCGCGGCCCGGAAAAGCCCGAATTCCCTGTACGATGAGGGAATCGCGACCATGGAGGCCGGAGACGCCTACAACCAGACCGATGCGACGGGGTTCCTGCGGATCCAGGGCCTCCCGAGCCGTGTCCAGGGAAAAGTGCGGCCCAGGGAGTATTGATTTTATACCGAAGCCGATTATGCCGTAAACGGCATGACCATCCTCCCGCGCACCGTCGCCTGCCGCCGCCTGCCGCTCGAACGATCCGTTTAAGTGATTGTGTGGACATGAGTTAGTGATGAGCGAGCGAGTGCGGCAGGCGGACTTGACCACATGTTCGTCTTCACCGCGTTTCCAGTATAAGTTTTCCGCTTGGTACGCCCGTTTACCCTCTGTACAGTGTTGTTGCCGATGGGCGGGCTTCTCGAAAATCGACTTCGGGAAATTTCAGTGGCTTGCAGTATACAAGCGTTATGGTTCTTCCCCGCATTCTTTTCGGTTCCGTCGGATGGCCCTGCGGGTTGCATGAGGTCGCGTCCCATACCAAACGCCGGGGGGCGGGACAGGTCCGGCTGATTCGACTGCCTTGGCCGGACGGCCTGCTCCGGGACTTCCGTCCGCATGTCGTCGGGCTCCGGGTCGAGGGAGGACAACTTCCGGCCGTTCAGGAACTTGTCCGATCGATTCGACGCGTTTTGCCGCAAACAACCGTCGTCTTAGGCGGTCCGACCGCGACCTCGCACCCGGTCGAGTTGCTCGAAACGACGGGGGCCGATTATTGTTTTGCCGGCGATGCGGAAGAGTGCTTCGTGCGGTTTCTCGAAGCGGCCGCCGAAATACGCTCACGCGACCGATTGCCGGAAATGCCGGGAGTCGCTTACCGCTGGGCCGGTCGGGCGGTCGTCAATCTTCCCCCCGAAGAACCCGGAAAAGCGAGGATTTGGCCCGGTATCTCCGAAGCGATCCTGCGGGAAAACCGGCTCGACTGGACGCTGTTGGAAGGTTTCGAGCGGGGACCGGTGCTGGATTCGGTCTACCTGACGGCGGGCCGCGGCTGCCCCGGCCGGTGCGGGTTTTGTACGCAACTGCATGGAAGAGCCGTGCGAACCAAGACCGTCGATCAGATTCTCGAAGAAATCCGCGAGGCCGACCGGCTGATCGCGCGGGGAAAATTGCTCGTTTCCCGATGGCCTTTGTACGAACATGTCCACGATCCGCGAATGCCGGCCCTGAAGCGGCGCCCGGTGCGTTGGCTTTCGATTTTCGACGAAGATTTTTTTCTCGATCGGAAAAGGGCGGTCGATTTCTTCCGGCGGTTCGCGATCATGCCCCAGGCGAGGCGATACCGGCTCAGCTTTCAAACCAATCCGGTTTCCCTGCTGGACCACGGGGAGCCGGACGGTGAATTGTTCGCCTGGTTCGACCGTTTGAAACCGATGATCCAGTTGGGGGCCGAATCGTTCCACCCGGAAATGCTGGAGCGGTGGAACAAACGGCATACGCTCGACCGGCTGGAAAAAGTGCTTGATGCATTGGACGGAACCCGGCAGGATTACACGGTGTTCCATATCCAGGCCGATTACCATACGACGCTCGTGGAGCTCCGTGAATCGACCCGGTTGTTGCTTGAAACGGCACGGCGGCATCCGGCGATGCGGATCGCGTCCAGTCCGTTGATGATCCCGCTTTACGACACGGATATCCGGCGTCAATTGACCCGCCCCCAGCTTGCAAGCATCCGCGATTTCACCGATTTCGAACGCCCCCATCCGGAATGGCTGGTCCCCGCGATAGCCGATTTGATCGACCGGATCGACGAACACCTTCAACATGCCCTGTATCCGACCGGGCGGGACCGGGCGCTGGCCGAAGTCGCCTCCCTGATACGCTGAGGTGCCCGGGCTTTTTATACCGAAGCCAGTTGAGTCGTGGGTACACACAGCCCGCTCAACCGCCTGTTGACACGGCTGACATTGCATCGCGGCTGACATTGCATCACGGCTGACATTGCATCGGGAGCAACACGGGAAAATGGCGCAAACCCGAACTTGCGAACCGCGACCTGTAGTCACGACAATGCGAGCCGGAGCGAACGGGACAGATCGGCCCTATTCGTCTGCCGCGGTCGCGGCCCCGGAACGATAGGGGCGGATCGGGAAATTCCGGATCGTTCGATTGTTTCAAGCAGGACGACGGCCAGCCCTTCGCTCGTGCGAAGAATCGGGGCGTGCATGAAAGGGCCGTTTCCCCGATAGCATCCGAGTGTTTCCCCGGGAACTGCCCGGAGCCAGGGACCGGGAATTTCCGAGGCCCGAACGCATTCGATATCCGCGACGTCACGGTCGGTCCCGTCGATCGATGCGTGGAGCGGATGAACGGGCGAATTCGGTTCGAAAGCGTAACTTCGGAAAACACGGAGCCGGCAATCGATTTTCCGGTGCGTATCCGTCGGCCAGTGAATGCGAGCTTCCCGGTTCGCACGTTGCATACTCGCGTTTTCACGGGGTTGCCCGGGCGGGAAAATCGGTTCGAGCGGACCGGCTCGCATTTTATCGATACAGTCGTTCAACGTATCGAAACCGAGGCGGCAAATATCCCGCATCAGTTGGTGCGGAACGGCAAATTCGGGTATCCGTAATTCTTGCGTGTAGGCAAGGATCGCGCCGTGGTCGAAATCGTCATCGACCCGGTGGAGCGTCCCCCGGGCTTCTTTTTCATCGTTCAAAAGCATCATGAATTCCGGGAGGTATCCTCCCCAGTGCGGCAGCGGCCCCGGATGAAAATTCCAAAACCCGTGTTTCGGGATACGGAATATTCGCGGAGGAATCCAGGTTTCACCGAGAAAAACGAGCCCGAGATCCGGGGCCGTCGCCTCGTAGCGCCGTATCCATTCGACCAGGGAGTCGTTTCGCGCCCACGTATCGTCCCGGAACCGCTGTTTCAGGACGCTGTGGGATTGATACAGTTCCGGAGGAAGCGCCAGATGGGGAATTCCGTGTCGATCCGCGTAATGGGACAAGCGGTCGCCCGGCCGGAGAATCAGTGTCATATTGCGGGTACGTTGCCGGAAATTTTCCAGCAACTCTTCGCCGATATCCGGTTCCATCGTATTTTCGACGTTCCAATCGACCCAGCGCTGGCTGCCGATGGAGAGCGTGATTCGCGGTTGGCGTTCCATGGGATTTCACACGGGCAAATACGCCCCAGATGACAGACGAAAGGAAACTGGGACGACTATGGTGACGACGGGATTGGGCGAATCAAGAGGTATTGGCGGTGTTGTGGGCATTATACCGTAAACGGCATGAACCCGTTCCCGCGCACGATCGCCCG
>DOMV01000486.1 GCA_003509805.1 Planctomycetaceae bacterium | reverse complement strand
GGTTTATGGACCGGACGCATCCGTTTTTTACCTTTAACACCTTTTCCGCTTCCATGAATTTTGTTGCCGGCCAGACTGTCGGGATCGATTTGGGGACCACGTTTTCCACCGTTGCCCAGGTGAATTCCGAAGGGGAACCGATTCCGATTCCGAATGACGACGACGATGTCGAAACCGCGAGTTTGATCCTGTTGGCCGATTCGGGGCACGTGATCGTCGGGCCGAACCGGACCCGGGCGGCTCTGGAGAATCCGGAAAACGTCGTCGAACGGATCAAAAGACACATGGGGGCGGTCGAATTCAAAAGGACCTTCGACGGACACGAGATCACCCCCGAATTCATTTCCGCGCTGATTCTCAAAAAGCTGAAACAGGACGGCGAAAAGAAGATCGGAACGATCGGCAACGCCGTGATTACGGTACCGTACTATTTCAACGACGCCCGGCGGAAGGCGACCCAGGACGCGGGCCAAATCGCGGGCCTCAACGTGATCGACATCATCAACGAACCGACGGCCGCGACGTTGACGTACGCCTGGCATCGGGGGGAACTGGGGGTCGCCCACGACAAGGACTTCAAGCCCCGCCGCATTCTCATTTACGATCTCGGCGGCGGAACGTTCGATTCGACGCTCGTCGAGTACACCCCGACGCGTTTCCATGTCCTCGCGACCGATGGCGACGTCATGCTCGGCGGCGTCGATTGGAACGACCGGATATTGAATCACGTCGCCGAAGAATTCATGGAAAAACACGGGATCGATTTTCGCCAATCGGCCCAGGTGACGCAGGAATTGCGCAACGTCTGCGATATCGCGAAAATCGAGTTGACGAACAAACAGGAGGCCGTGATTCCCTGCCGCTACGAAGGAAAATCGAACACGGTCCGTCTTTCCCGGCAGAAGTTCGAGGAATTGACCGTCGATCTTCTCCAGCGGACCATCGACACGACCGATTTCGTGCTGGAGCAGGGGCAACTCCGGTATTCCGATCTCGACGCGATCGTCCTGATCGGCGGTTCGACTTTGATGCCGCAGGTGGCCCGGAAGCTGAAAGAGGTTTCCGGGATCGAACCGTACGTCCACCCCGACCTGGACCCCCATACCTCGGTGGCCAAGGGAGCGGCGATCCACGCGGCGATCCTGGAAGCGAGAAACCGACAGGATGACACCGGTCTCGGCGAGCGGGTCAGAAAGATGCTCGAATCGATCAAGCAGGAGGACGTCAATTCGCATGGGCTCGGCGTCGTCGCCGTCGATCCGAAAGCGGGCAAGGCGGTCAACCACATCATGATTCCCCGCAACAAAACCTTGCCGTACGAGATTACCCAGACGTTCCAGACCAACAAGGACAACCAGGAACGGGTCAGCGTCCAGGTCCTCGAAGGCGACGCGCCCGATCCGACCGCCTGCCTGCTGCTGGGCAAATGCCGGATCAGTGATTTGCCGAAAGGTTTGCCGAAGGGTTCGCCGGTCGAGGTGACCTATTCCTTCGACAAATCGGGCCGGATCTCGGTTCGTGCTTCCGTTGCCGGTCAGCAGGCCCATATCGACATCGAACGCCGCGGCAGCCTTTCCGCGGAACAGGTCGCCGACTTTACGAAACTGGCGTCGGAATATGTCGTTCAATGAAATTGTTGCGAAACCGTCGCACAACCGTCATTTCCGCAGCATGGCCTAGGGCGTGTTGACACGATTCGCATTGAGGCGGGCGGGGCTCGCCGAGTACCGCGCGTTTGGCTTTTGAAGAAGAATCCGGTGAAAATCATGGCAAAATCCTCCATCGACGTTTACAAGGAATGGCTCGGCATCGCGGAGACGAACCGGCCGTTGACGCATTATCAATTGCTGAAACTGCCGCAATTCGAAGACAACCCGGGAACGATCCGCAAAGCGTACCGCGACCTGAACGCCCATGTACGAAAATATGCCAGCGGCGATTATTACGAGGAGTCGCAGGTGTTGCTCAACGAATTGGCCAAGGCGATGCTTTGCCTGACCGACGCGGTGCGGAAACTGGAATATGACGCGGGCTTGGGCCGAAAGGTCCAGACGACGAAGGCGCGACGCTCGCTGGAAGACATTTTGCGGTTGAACAAGATTGTTCCCGAGGACCGGATGAAACAGGTCAAGGGATACGCGGATGCCGTCGGGATCGATCTCCAGGAAGCCGTGCTCCAGCAGAAAATCGCGACGGCGGAAATCGTCATGCTCGCGTATGCCGAATCGATCGGATTGCCCTTCATCAGTATCGACGACGTCGGCGTCGACGAGGAGATCGCCCCGCAGATCAATCCGAATACGGCCCGGCAGCATTCGTTCGTCCCGGTCCTCGCCGATCACGGCACGTTGATCCTTGCGTCGCCTAAACCGGTCAACCCGGATGTCGAGGAGGAACTCCGGATGATTTTTGAAATGCCGGTCCGTTGCGCGATCTGCACGCCGGCTCAAATCAACACGGCGATTGCGCGGTATTACCCGAAAGACGCCGTTCAACTGATGGCCCGAAAAACGGGTCAACCGGTCCGGGCGGCAGGTCCCGCCGCGGTTGCCGTGGCGCCGGTGAGC
>DOMV01000411.1:664-4130 GCA_003509805.1 Planctomycetaceae bacterium | reverse complement strand
ACGTCGGCGGCTCCCTGTCGGAATCGTCGAAGGAAATGATCCCGGTCGATCCTCGCTGCTTCTTCGATAAATCGAAGAAAGAATACGTGTTCGAATACGTCAAGAATACCGGGTTCGGCACGGTCAAGTCGGTCTGCGTGGGCCGTGCCCATTCGAACAAGACGGACATGTTCTCCGTGACGCTTTCCGAGACCGCCGTCCCGTCGACCTGGCAGACGGGCAATACGAACTACCTGCTCGAACACGCGGCGGACCGCACCTTTCTCTGGAAGACGAACGGTTCGACGACATGGCGCAACGATCTCGTTACAAGATCGGCGGTCGAAACGATTTCCAATGCGGCTTGTGCCGGTGTGATCGCGTCCCAGGGCGGCGGTTTGGTCGTCGGGGATGTCCTCTACAAGGCCGCGAAACAGTCGGCGTCCGGCGACACTTACACCGTCCGGTTGACTTATGTCGATCATTTCCGGACGAGCGCGACGACCGCCGTCAGGGAGATCGCCTTCACCTGTCGGGACGGCATGACGGCGGACGCGGATATGCATCCGGTCATGGTCCTGCGGCCCGACCTCGGGAAACTGGAAGTATTCGTTACGATTTCCACCTGCGACCACGACGGGACTCTCGGCTGCCGTCTTCAAAAGGCCGTGATCGGCAATCTCGATGACCCGGCGAACATGACCGTCGCCATCGAGGATTTGGGCGTCCTGCCCTACGCGGTCTCGAACTGGACATCGGCGTCGGCCAGTTATTATCTGACCGGCTTCTTCCACAATGACAGGTATTATCTGCCGATTTATGCCGTCGCGAACGGTGACGGCAATAAGACGGTGACGGCGGAATCGGCCTTCCAGACCGGGATCGTCGTGCCCGATGATTTCAGTACGGTTCTCGATACGGTGAATTTTCGGACGGCGGCGTCGAACGAGGTGAACGCCTTCGTCCTGGCGGACGGCGGCGTGGTCCAGTGCCGGGTCAATTCGGCGGGCATCCCCTACGTGCATCTCTCGCAAGTCCTGTCGGGCTCGAATCTGCCGAGGGCCGTCGTGAAAAACGTCGACGACGTCCTCCGGATTCAATATCGTTACAAATTGTCTTAAAACGGGGCTTCAGGGATTCGCTTCCGGAGCCCGCCGCCCGAAGCCCTGGAGTTTCAAGGATGGAACACTATTCGCAACTGCATCTCAAGGCCCCGGCGACGGAGCCGGAGCATGTCGTCCGCAAGGCCGAATTCGACCGGATCGCCGACCGTTATTCGACGACCGAAGAGGTGAATACCGGCAAGACGTGGATCGACGGCAAGCCGATCCATCGTTCCTATTTCTACTTCGGTACGGTGCCGTCGGCGTCAAGTTGGCAGTACAAAAATCATGGCATCGCCGACATCGAGCAGATTGTCGAATACCGGTGTTTCTCGTCCGACAGTACGGCTCCGCACGCCGGAAAGCCGACGGAAATGTTTTCCGTGCCGGGCGGTAATATTTCGACGGCGTGGAATACGATGAGCCAAATTCCGGATTTGACGCGCGTGGCACTGAACGTCGGAAGCAATACCTTGAGGAGACATTACTGGTTCTGGATCGAGTACACGAAAACGACCGATCCGATCCCACGGGAATTCGATTCCTGATCGATACCGATCCGTCGCATTATTTTGAAATGCGGACAACTATGGACGAGAATTTTTTCAAACGCGACACCGACGTGGCCCGGATCGACGACGCCGGAACGTCGACGCTTCCCGACTCAGGGGGCGATAAAAAATCATCGGAACTCCGGGACGCGATTGCCGAAAACGCGAAAGGACCGAAAAAGGTTCAGGGCGATTCCGGCAGCGTCGAACAGCATTCCTTGCGCGACCAGATCGAGGCCGAAAAATTTCTGCAGTCGAAAAAGGCGGCGCAGGGCAAGGGCTTTCCCGTCCGTTTATTCCGAATCGCACCGGACGGGACGGCCTGACTTTTTTTCTCCAACCACTCCGCCCCGAGACATGTTCGGATTTTTCAAAAAGAAAAACACTCAAAACAAGTCCCCGCCGCAGGTCTTGAAACTCAAGTACGATGCCGCACAGACGACGCCGGAGAACGCCCGGCACTGGTCGATGACCGATAATTTGAGTGCGGACGGGTCCATGACGCCGGAGATTCGACGGACATTACGAAATCGTTCCCGTTACGAAGTCGCCAACAACGCCTACGCTCGCGGCATGGTTCTCACACTTGCCGACGTTTGTATCGGGACCGGCCCGCGACTCCAGATGCTTTCGGACGACGAGGAGTTCAACAGCGTCGTCGAGGAGGAATTCGTCACCTGGGCCGAAGCGGTGCGGCTCGCGGAAAAACTCAAGACGCTCCGCATGTCGAAAATCGCCGACGGCGAAGCGTTTTGCGCGATCCTGAAAAACCCGAAAGTCCGGCATCCCGTCGAGATCGATCTTTGCCTGATCGAGGCGGATCGCGTCACGACGCCGTATCCGACGATCCTCAACGAAATCGATGGAATCGAGTACGACAAGTTCGGTAATCCCGTCCGGTATCACGTCTGTTCGGAGCATCCGGGCGACTCGTCGTTATGGTACGGCAAGTTCGAGACGATTTCCTCGGAGTACATGATCCACTGGTATCGCATCGACCGGCCCGGCCAGTCGCGGGGGCTGCCGGAGATCATGCCCGCCCTGCCATTATTCGCACAATTACGCCGTTACACGCTTGCGGTACTGGCCGCGGCGGAAACAGCGGCGGATTTCGCGGCGGTACTGTACACGGACGCTCCTGCCAGCGGCGAAGCCCAACCGCTGGAACCGCTCGATATCATCTCGCTCGAAAAACGCATGGCGACCGTCATGCCGGACGGCTGGAAACTCGGCCAAATCCGCGCCGAACAGCCGACGACCTCGTACTCCGAATTCAAACGGGAAATCCTCGGCGAAATCGGACGCTGTATGCAGGTGCCCGTCAACATTCTCCTGGGCGACAGTTCAAAACACAACTACGCCTCCGGTCGTTTGGATCATCAATCGTTTTTCAAGTCGATCAAGGTGGAACAAACCTCCTGTGAGCTTGTCGTGATGTATCCCATCTTCAAGACGTGGTTCCGCGAGGCCCTTCGTATCGGGTTGTTTTCGTATCCGAAAAATGCATTTCCGCTCAACAATACCAGCGCCCAACGGAAGCGGGTCACTATGCCGAGCGGAAGCTCGAATCGGGGTCCGGCGTCCGCACGCTGGTTTTGGGATGGGATGGAGCATGTCGATCCGGTGAAGGAGGCGAAGGCGTCCGTCGAACGGGTCCGGGGCAACATCTCGAATCTCGCCATCGAATGCGCCCGCAACGGATACGACTGGGAGGACGTGCTGATCCAGAAGGCGCGTGAGAAGAAGCGGATGCTCGAACTCGGCCTGACCGAATCGGACATTATTACTGACACAGAAAAGGAGGAAGACGATGAAGAAGATGAAATTGACGAG
>DOMV01000411.1:0-645 GCA_003509805.1 Planctomycetaceae bacterium | reverse complement strand
CGGCGATCCGCCGTTGCCGCAGTTCACGCTGGTCGCCTACACCGGCGTGAAGGTGCAGTCGAAGGATTTTCCCTGCCCGGTCGTGGTCGATTTGCAGGGGATCGATATTCCCGTTCAAAATATTCCCGTTCGCTTCGAACACAAATCGTTCCAGGGCGTCGGCCACACGGAAAAGATCGCCGTCGTCGGCACGGACGTGCTGGCCGAGGGCGTGATCAGCCGGGACACGTCCTGGGCGCGAGACGTGGCCCAGTCCGCGAAGAACGGATTTCCCTGGCAGGCGTCGATGGGCGGTCCGATCCACGATGTGGAATACGTTCCCTTCGGACAGAAGATCACGGTCAACGGCCGGACTTACGAGGGCGAACTGTACGTCATTCGCAAGATGACGCTCAAGGAGATTTCGTTCGTCGATCTCGGTGCCGATCCGAACACTTCGGCCAGGATCGAATTTCAGTACGAGGAAAGGCCGGAGACCGGAGACGGGAGGCCGGGGGAAAAAGACAAGGACACAACCGACAAGCAAACAGGAGTTCATCACGTGCAGGAAGATGTTCAATTTCAATCTCTCCAGCCTCCGGCCTCCGGTCTCCCGTCTGAGAAAATGATGGCCGAATTCCAGCGGAACATGCTCATCGACCAGCG
>DOMV01000388.1 GCA_003509805.1 Planctomycetaceae bacterium | reverse complement strand
AGCCGAACACGGTCGGTCCGCTCCAGGCGGTCGGCGACCGGATGCGGAGCGGCCTGTTCCCGGAACAGGAGGATTTCGAGGACGATCCGAACGATGATCCGGCAGTACCGTTCTGAACCCGTTCGGCGATCGGGCGACCGGACCGGAAAGGAAGCGGCCCGGTTTTCCTAAAATGACGAGTGGAAATTTCCGGGGCTCGCCGAAACACTCGGCAAATAATAGTAGTGAAAATAGGAGCGTTTTGAGGTTGGTCTTTGGGAGTTTGTGCGCAAAATGATTCGTGTCGGCGGGCAGTCCGCCGGGATGTTTTCCTTTTACGACTTTGTGATCGGGACCGTATCATGCCCAGAGAGAAGGCGCCTTCGAATGAAATCATCGACAGCGATACCGCCCTGGTCGACGATCGGTGGTTGTACCGTTGGTCGGGCGAGCCGCCACGCGATTTTCAGTTGCATAAAACGATCTTTCGGGCCTTGACGCCGGGCGATATCGCGGCCAACGGCTGGCAGGTGCTGATTCCGGCCGTTTCGGAACTGGTGAAAAATCTGGGTATCGAAACGACGGCGGCGACGGTCGACTGGCTCAAGCTGGACGCGGTCCCCGCGCGGCGCTGCCTGATCGGCGTTCATGCCGATCGGACGGTCGTCGCGGCCCGGTCGCTCCGGGCGGACCCCAAACCGTTCATTCCGCATCGCTTTTACGAGACGATCCGCAGCAACCCGGAATGGCGCGACCTGTCCTGTGAGGCGAGTTACCGCCATTTGTTCGTCCGGTTCCATACCGGGCTGACGTTTTGCACGGATCGGCTCGGGCTGCTGTGCGATGTGGACTACGGGGTCCATTTCGGGATCGGGGGCGTTCATTCGCTCTGGTCGAACATACGGATCGGCGAAACGTCGATCGCGGTTCCGCTGCGCATCCGCGTTTCGGAATCGCTGATTGATCTGCCCGGCAAGGCGGAGTACCTGGCCCGGTTCGGCCAATCGTTCGTGGCGAAGCTCGGTGCCGCCTGGCTCCCCGTGCGGGACCAGGAGTCGCTTTGGGAGTTTGTCGTGTCGACGCTACAATCGGGAACCGTTCCGGCCTGGCGGCTGAACGAACTGAGACGCGACGAACGACTCGCCGCCTGCGCCACGATGCTCGATCTGCTCCTGTTTTTGGCCGGAATGCTCCGATCGGGTCCGGCGGCGAAGCCGACGGACATGTTGAATTTATCCAGGAACCTCTTTGCCACCATCAATCGCCATGCCTGACACACTGACCGCCCCCGTCCCCACAATCGACAACCCGTTACAAAAACAATGGCGCGACCGTCGACCTGGTGAGCGGGGAGGATATCACGGCCCAGAACGCGGGCGAATTGCGCGCGATCGTCGATCGGCTCTGTCGACGCGCGGCGGATCGGATGACCGATCCGAACAGGCCGGAAACCGAAACGGGTTGAGAGTCCGTTTTATCGTTTGAACAATCACGGCGGCGGCGTTCTTTCGGGAGCGTCGCCGCTTTTCTTTGGGAGACACCACAACGCTCGATCGACGCCCATGAACACAACCGACATGCCGACAAAAAGAGATTTTCGACGCGCCGGGTATGAAGTTCCACACGGTGTGGAACTTCGCGTTCTCCAAGGGCGTCGTTTTTCATGTTCAACCTTCACTTCAGGAGACCGTTTGATGAAGAAAAAACATATCGTCGTGTTGGCCGCCACCTATGCCCCGTTCGCACGGACGGCGGATTTGGAACGGGGCCTGGTCCCGATCGAAGCGCCCAAGAATTACGTCGATCCGGTCAAGAAGGAGCACTACATCCGTGAAGAAAACGCCAGGCGGGACGGGGTCCTGGCCACCCTGTGGCCGCTGAAAACCTTCGAGTCGCTGCGTGTCTGTTATTATGACGGTTCGCCCGGGGAACCGCAGGTCGTCCTGTTCGAGTCGATCGGGCCGGACACGGACATCGCCGGCGCACTCGCTCCGATCGCGTCGGCACTCGAAGCGGCCGTCGAGGCCGATGAAACCATCCAATTCGTCGGGGTCGGCGTCCGGGACATCCTGCGGATACTGCGGACGCGTTACGCGGATGCCGGACTGGTGCCGTACCCGTGGATTTCGGAGCAGCGTAACGTGATCGACCCGGTCGGGATGCTCGATACCGAGAAGATCAACAAGCACCTCAATCCCCTGTACGTACTCCGACAAAGCGGGATCGCCATGCCGGACGATTACCGGCCGGGACAATCGAGCATCGACGATTGCAACGTCGCGATCCGTTCCTACAATGCCCTCTGCCGTACACGATCCCAACCGGAACTCGCCCTGTAACAAAAACGAAACGATGGAACTTCTGCATGTCGACGACGTCCGGCCCGCCTCGGACAGGCCGGGCCGAAGCGTGAAGCGGCTGTTCGGCTCGATTCGCGATTTCGACGAACTGGTCGCCCGATTCACGTTCTACGTCCCGGTCGTTCATCACCTGATCGGCGACCGGAACCGGGTCGCGATCTCGACCGACATCGTGTCGCATACGCTCGCGCACGTCATGCGGGAGCATCCGCTCGTCATCAGCGACCTGCCCCGATCCGTATTCCGGTTCGACGAACGGCTCGTGCTCGCCGCAGACCAACGGTCGCTTGGCCGAACGCTGCACGCCGTACCGACCGAGGTCTGGAATCAAACGATTTCACGCCTGCGGATATTGACCGTGTTCGACCACACGACCGGCCGGTTCTGCGTCCTGACCCCGCATGTCCGGGGCATCCGCAATCCGATCGGCTCGCATGAAGAACTCGCACTGCCCGTCCAATTCGTCCATTGTTACGGGAATCGGGAGACCTGGATATTCACGGACGACGCGATACCGCTGCTCTCCTATCATCCGCCGGTCCGGGAGTTCATGGAACTCGCCGCTCGGGTGCTGCGGACCCTCGAAGAGCGACGGGGGACGCCGAAGGAGGAGGCCGTCCGGAAAGCGACCGAGGAGATGGAACGCGAACAGGGTGTTGCGCACATGCTCGCGATCCAGCGGGAGAACGGGTTGTACGATAAAATTTCCACGCCTTTGAACGAGTCCCGAATCGATGAACGATATCGAAACGAATGCCGCGACCTCATCCGGTTCTACGAGTCCGTCTTCGGGACCGCTTGAAATCGTCGAACAACTGCCCGCCGTCATCACGATCGTCCGCTACATCGTGATCAGTATGCCGTTCGGAACGCCGCCGAAAGCGATTCACGCGTACAACGACAAGGATGTCTGCAAACTGATCCGCGACCTGTGTGCGCAAAACGACCAGCAGTACCTGTTCGTCATCCGCAACGGGGAACTGGGCAAACTTTATCGTACCCAACAAGGACTCGGCGTCCGGTTCCCGGAGGCCGGGCTGAAACTGAAAGTCCGGCTGCCCGAACGGTTCGGGCCGATTGCCGACAACTGGATCGGGGATTAGTGAATCACGAGTGGTGAATAGTTTCTTTTCCTCGCTCTTCACTATTCTTTATTCACTATCAACTATTCACTCTCCACGACCTCCTATGCCCTTTATTACGGAAGACGATGACGGCGACGACGGCGTGACAGCGCTCACGAGCGACCGGGCGAAACGGGAATCCGCGAAGAACGTGCTGACAACGCTCCATAACGATCTGTCCCATCCGCAAATGTACGTCCAGGAAGTCGACCCGGAAACGGGGTTTCCGATACGGAAAACACTCGTCCCCGGCGGCCTGGAGTATTTCAACGACAACGCCACCGGCCGGCCGGACGCGGTCGC
>DOMV01000251.1 GCA_003509805.1 Planctomycetaceae bacterium | reverse complement strand
CGGGAAATAATGCTCGACCGTTTTCTCCGATCCGGTTCCCGTGTGGGTCGTGATCGTCGCCTTGAAGACGTCCCCGGTGACGGCGCCCCATTCCTTCTGGACGACCAGTTCATATTGGCCGTTGAACCCGTTCGGACACACATAGGTGATCTTGCCGGTCCCGGACCGGTCGCCGCCGTTGGAAAGACTCGGGTAAACGACATCCTGGAGCAACCCCCCGGCGGTCGTTCGCGGATTGAAGTACCAACAGATCGTGTTGATCGGTTCCGTGACGGCGAGATCGAGGCCCGCGTCGCCGGCCCATTCGATTTCGACGATCATATCCCGTCGCACCGCCTCTTTCATGGACGCCGCGTAAGCGTCGGCCTCGCCGTCGCGACCGGCTTTTCGCATCGTCGCTTCAAGATCAAGGTAAACGCTTCGCACTTCGTCGGCGATATTCCGGCCGGCGTCGCCTTCCCAGACCTGCCGGGCGATTGCCAGCGTCACGGTCCGGAGCGCTTTTTCGTTCTTCGCGGAAGGATCGGCCGCATAAAGTTCCCGGGCGACTTTCAAGGACTGGACGTAAACCTGCCTGCTCAACGGCATCGTTTCGGAAACCTGCATGTAGAGCGAGAGCGCCCGCTCCTTGAGGCCGATACTGTGCAGATACATGGCCAGATTGAGGACGTCCATGATATCCCCGGCAAAATCGGCGGCGCTCATGGCCGCCCGCTCGATTTCCGTTTTGGGCGCGTCGAGACGTTGCAACGACAAGACGAGCGGTTCATACATCCACGACTGACCGTGTCCGGACCGCAGCGCGGCATAGACCATCGCCACGATCTGGGCGTCCATCGGTTCGTTCGATTCCCGGGAATTCAACGAGATCATTTCGAGCATGGCCCGGCGAACGGCCTGATCGTTCGGCTTTCCGGCGAAATAATCGTTCCAGAATTTCTCCGGGTCGGCGCGATCAAGCGTCCGCAAATCGATGAAACCGGTCGGTTCGACAGCCGGGAGCACGACAGCCGGAAGCACGGCGGGAGCCGGCGCCGTCGTGACAGTGCCCGTAGCGTCAGCCGTCGTTTTACCAGCCGTCGTTGTACCAGCCATCGTTTTCACGGGCGTCGTTTCACCGGATGTCGTTTTAGGAGCGGTTTTCGCGGGAACACTGTCGATGAGATTGTTGAAGCCGGTTGCCGGTTTGCCGGTTTGAATCCGATCGAACGCTCGCGCGCTGCGCATCGCGGAAGGAATGTTCCAACCGCCTCCGCCGCCGCTGTTCCAACCGCCTCCGCCGCTCATGCCGCCGCCGATGGTATTGCCCCCGAAGTTGCTCCCGGAACCCAACCCGTTCATCATGCCGCCGCCCATGCCCATCATCGGGGCCGGATCGATCACCAGGTCGGCGACCGGATAGACTTTCGGGGCGAGAAACTTGTTGGCTTCGTCTTTCGTGGTGATGACGAGCATTTCGTTACGCACGCAATACGTCAGTTCGTTTTCCGGGAGAACCTGTTTGAGGATGTTTCGCAGCTTGATGCCCGAAAATATCTGCCGTTCCTTGACGACCGAACTGGAGGAAGTGATCCCGGCTTCGATCGCCCCCGTGCCGAGGGTGATCGTGAGGTTGGCGTTCGGATTTTTTTCCTTAATCAACCGGAAAAAGTCCTCGAAAGTCATGTTTTCATCCAGTTCCATGTCCGTGCTGCGCTCGAGCGCCTTGGAAATGCGTTTTTCGGCCTCGCCGGATTCGGCGAGATTGACCGGCGAAAAACGTTCCTTACGACGCTGCGACAAGGCGATCCAGACCTCCGGATCGGGGTAAACGAGCGGCGGTTCGTCCGGGAACGGAATGAAGGACCGTTCGGCGCTCATAAGTGCCTCGATCGTTCCGCGATGACGCCGTTGGCGCAGATCGGCATACTCGGTAATGTAGGCCGTGGTCAGGGCATGGAGGGCGGCGGTTTTCGGGACCGGATTATCAGGGAATTCCTCGGTCGCGATATCGGCCGCCTGGGCCGCGACCAGGTATTCGCCGGCATCCATCAGCGCGGAATAGCGATGGAGAATCTGGACGACTTTTTGCGTCTTGTTGTCCCACTCGGCGACCGTGGCTTTTTTCTCTTCATGGACGGCGATCAACTCGTCGTTCCGCTGGCGGCGGTAATCGGCGAGAAAACGTTCGAAGTGAGCCTGCTTGAGCGCCCTGCCGAGTTTGTCGAGCGACTGGTTGCGCTGGTCGGGATCGAGCGAAGCGTTGTCACGGATCATCGCCTGCGTCAATTTCAGCGATTGGATCGCCCCGTCGGGGTCGGTCGCCATCAACTTATTGGCTTGATTCAGCGTCGCGGAGACCTCGCTGGAAACTTTCTGGGCAACGATGTTGTTCGAGGAAACGATGCTGTCGACATAAGCATCATGCGCCGCAACATCGGTGGAAACGGCGATTTCTTCGGGAGTCGCCTGCGGTTCGCCGGAGCCGTCGTTACCGTTCCTGTCGCCGTTCACGCCCACCGTCCGGCGGCGTTCGTCGCGCCGCTGTTTCAGCGATTCCTGCCGGGCGGAGATTTCCTCCCTTTTTTTAATCATCCGTTCACCGTCCCGGACAAGCCGGGAAGCGATCTTGTTCTTCGGTTCCTGACGGAGAACATCCTGGGCGATCGTGATCGCTTCCTCCGGCGAACCGGTATACAGGGCGGTCGACGCCTTGCTTAACCGGTCGGCGAGGCTCTGGTGATATCCGACCCGCAATTTTTGGAGCATCCCACGGTCGGTAATAGGCATCGTCAACCCTTCATCGGCCGCCGCCAGCTCGAACACCGGGGCGATGTAGGCGTTGTTTTCGAAAGAAGGCGTGGGCGTGATCCGCCAGAGCATTTCGCACTCCCGACCGTCGGCGAGATCACCTCGCAGACCGATCCCCATGTTGGGGGCGTCGTTACGGAACGGCGCATCGGCTTTGGCGACCAGGATGGTTTCGCGGTCGCTGCGGATCGGCGGCATCCGCGAGGGGTAAACGGTCCAGCCTTCCGGTTTTTCAACGGTTTCCTGCCGCGGCCAGACGACCGTCGCCCCGGCGGCTTCGGCGACCCGGATACCGGTGTACGTCGGAATATCGGGCGTGATCCCTTCGGCGGCGTTTCGGGCGACGGTTTCCTCGTTGGCTTCAATCAAGAGCGATTCTTCGACCTGGGCCAGGTCGACAACGGCGCCGCCGGTTTGGTTGGCAAGCGCCCCGAGAATACCGAGATTGGAGCGGACGCCGACCACGCAGGCGCTGACCGGAATTTTCGCGGCCTTGAGTTCCTCGACGCAGGTTTTGAAGTCTGCCGTTTCAATGCGTTTGGCGCTGCTGATCCCGTCACCGATGTAAACGACGCTTTTCCTGGCGTCGGAGGCGGTTTGTCCCGGCTCGGCCGACGTGTTTGCAGACCCTGTGTTTTTAGACCCTGTGTTTTCAGACCCCGTGTTTTCAGTCAATGATTTCCTGGCGGCTTCGATCCCGGCAAGCAGGTCGGTCGCTCCAAGCGGAACACGGTTTTGCAGGACACGGAGCGCATCGCGCATTTCGGCGGAATCGGGAGCGACGAATCCTTCGGTGAGCGGTTCGGCTTCGACGTCGATCGCGATCAGGTCGCTCAGCAGCACCGGGATGTCGAAGCCCTCCTCCACGGTGACGTGGGCGATCGATCCCTCGATCTTCGCCACGGTACCGACGGTCGCGTCGTTCAAAAATTTCACTCGCTCTCCCTTGCGGATCATCGTTTTTTGCTTTTTCCACGCAAAGGTACACGATTTTTGCATAACTTGGCGTAAGTTTGTAGTAATTTAGCCGCCGCAGGCGGCTCGGTCGGCAGAACCATTGTGTACACCAGCGTGGTGGGCAGGTGTGGTGGCTGTGTACACAACTTGATCTTTCTTTGGTTAC
>DOMV01000111.1 GCA_003509805.1 Planctomycetaceae bacterium | reverse complement strand
TCATCGCGTTTCCAGTATATTCGGAAATCACGGTGATTCTTACGGTGATTTTCGAGCCTGATATCCGGTCTTTTTTCTTTTTTTGGCACCGAGGGCGGCGTGCGGGCCGCAATGGGCGATCGGTGGCGGACCGACGGCCGGGCTCCCGAATCGTCGGCTTCGAGGATTTTTTTGCCGCATTCCGTATACAAAGTCTTGACAAAGACTACACCTGTAGTACAATGCTGTGACTACGTATGTAGTCGCCCTGTTTTTTACGTGAAGGAAGCAAATGACGAAAATTTCCGCCTCCGAATGGAAGGTCATGCGGGTTCTTTGGAACGAATCGCCTCTCTCGGCCAACGACGTCTACCGGCGCCTGGGCGCGACGGCGCCTGCGTCGACATCAACTTCGGCGTCGGCGCGGGGCGACAATCTCGATGGAAGCCGCAATGAAGGCGCCGAAGAAAACGATTGGAGCATTAAAACAGTACGGACGTTTTTAAGTCGACTTGTTCGAAAAGGAGCCTTGCGCGTGGTCGAACGGGAGAATATCCAACATTTCGAACCGGCCGTCGACCGGGAAAACATTCTCCAAATTGAAAGCCGGTCTTTTCTCGAACGTTTTTTCGACGGAACGCTCAGTTCCATGTTCGCCCATTTCCTGAGTAAGGAACATGTTCCCCGGGAAGAGCTTGATTCTCTGCGCGCGCTGCTGGAAAAAAACCGCGGACAGCACGACGAATATCACAGCGAATATCACAGCGGATATCACGACGGACATGACGACCAACAAAATGACGGCCAAAGTCGGACAGCCCGCAACTGAACAAAGCCGTAAAATATCGAAGAGAATTTCAGGGAACGATCAAAATGAGTCATTCGCATTTGCTTCCCGCCCTGTTTCAGCAAACCTTGCTCCTGTCTGTCAAAGGAGCGTTGTTGATCGCGCTATTCCTGGTGTTGCGCCGGCTCTTGGGCGACCGGCTTGCACCCCATGTCCGGTATGCAATCTGGTTTATCCCGGCGACGGCGATGCTCCTATACATCCCCGTTTCGACTCCGCTGAGCTTGCAAAACCTGCTGCCGGCAGAGTGGAACTCCATTCGACCGTGGCACGGCACGGAAAGACGCGGTGTCGATATCGGCAGTGGCGACTTCAGGAAGGTGGGCGGGCGACAAACCGGGTCGCCGGGAGACGAAACCGCTGGAAGCCGTGACCATGACGTCGTGATTTCGACTGCCTTGCCTACCGGTGTTGTAGACAGTTTTGCAAACCGTACAGAAGACAGTGTTGCTGACAGCGTTGCAAACCAGGCGGTAAGGGAAATCGAATCCGAACCGGCGTTTTGCGAAATGAAATTGCCGGGAATGCACGCCGGCATCGGGGGAATTCCGGCCTGCGTCGCCGTGATTTGGTTCCTGGGAACGGGAATCATGCTCCTGTTGCTGGGGTACCGGGTCGGTCGTTGTCGGCGCCTACTTTCCGGATCGAAGCTCGTGACGAACCAAAAAACGCTCGAATTGTTCGAAGAATGCCGCGAACGGATGCGGATCAAAAGCTGGGTCATGCTTCTTGAAACGGAAGACAACAGGATCGAGGGACCGCTCCTTGTCGGAATTTTCCGCCCGGTTTTGCTCCTGCCGGGGGGAATGGCCGACACCTTGGCGGGCGAATCGCTCCGGCATGTTTTGCTGCATGAACTGGGACACTTGCGGCGCGGCGATCTTTGGAGCGGCTGGTTCCTGTCCTTGCTCTTGGCCGTCCACTGGTTCAACCCCCTGTTCTGGGTCGCCCTGTACCTGATGAACGGCGACCGCGAGGAAGCCTGTGATTTTCTCGTCCTTGAGACGCTTCGGAATGAGCAATGCCGGAAGGAATACGGCTTGACCTTGCTCGAATTGACGCGGCAATACAGACGCGATCCCGCCGGTATCCTCGCTCCCTTGAATCTCGGATCGGCCGGGATTCTGGAAAACAAATCCTCTTTGAGAAGGAGAATTGAAATGATCGGACGATTTGGGAACCGGCGCCGAATGTGGCAGTATGTCACGATTGCGCTCGCCTTGTTCGGCGGAATCTGTGTCGTGACCGATGCGCAGACGACGAAACCGAAAGAATCCAATAATCCAAGCGGCGGTAAAGTTGAAAAAACCGAAGCGGTGAAAACCGGGGCGGCGTCGGAAAATTCCTTTGATACGGACGATTCCGCGCAACTTTTCGAAGAGGATAAGCCGATCGCGCCGGGCAAGTACACGGGCGAGGAAGGAAAGAAAATCGCGAGCCGGGTTGCCAAAACCGTCGGCGAAGTCAATCGCGGCTGGTTTTACGCCCCGGAATTCGACGTCAAGGAATGGGGATACACGTTGAACGTCAAATCCAAGGCCGGCGACACGCTTGAGAAAAAAATCTACAACGACCGGAAAGGTTCCGCGCCGTGGCCCAACCTGCGAGGCATCACGTACATCGGCGTTGCTACGGGTGCATGTGAGTTTATCGAGGCCGGCCAGGCGGAAATCAAAGGCGTCGAAGTGACGGAGAAGGAAATCAAAATCCACTTCGTGATTTCCGAAAACGGCGGTGCGTTCCAGATGATCGGCAACGGCCTCGACGGTCAATGGCTGGGCTTTTTTCAGCGAAAAGTTCCCGAGGGAGTGGTCTACGTCAACGCGGAGGACTACACGCTCATC
Source organism: Planctomycetaceae bacterium (assembly GCA_003509805.1). GTDB lineage: Bacteria > Planctomycetota > Planctomycetia > Pirellulales > Thermoguttaceae > UBA8133. Next base: position 1,614 of record DOMV01000111.1, on the reverse strand, counting down.
GGCGTGAAAATGCCCCGGGGCGCCTATGAAAAATACGGCGATTACGTCGACATGAATGAAACGCTCAAAGCGCCGCGGCGCATCGAAATCGTGAGCGGCGATCTGGCGTTCGACATGAAATTCAAAGTGTACAAGCCCGGCGTCTGGCTCCTTGATCGCAGTGTTTATAAGCTGAAAAAGAAGGAATTCTCGACCGCCGTTCTCGGCGATGTCCGCGTCAACGGCGAAAGCGGTGTGGAAGCGACACCGGCAAAATAACGGCTTTTTGTGAACGTTTGTACTGTAAACGGCATGATAATCCNNCGCGAACAATCGCTTGCCGCTCGCACGATCCGCGTAAACACTTACATTAACGAAAGTCGATGCGAGGGAGTGCGGCAAGCAGGTTTGACCGAATGTCCGTTTTCATCGCGTTTCCAGTTTAGCCGGGCGAACGAAGGAATGCCACGCACACCTCACCGGCGTACCGAAAGGTTCGCGCTGTTGGAGCCGACCGGCAAAACAAGTTCGGTTCCGGGACGAAGGGAGCGGCCGTCGCTCCCGATTTTATCGCGATTCAAGGCATAAATTTCGGTGTATTTCGCGACATTCCCCAGTTTTTGTTTCGCGATGCTGAAAAGGTCCTCGCCTTCCTGGACAATGTAAATCATTCCCTGGGAATGAGCGGTTCCGGATGCGGTGTTTGCCGCTGCCGGGGAACCCGGCATGAGAGTTCGAATCAGCGAATTGTCGACGAGAGACGAGCCGTTTCCGGATGCCTGTAAGACCAGAGCAGAAGGTGGGGCAGGCGTTTTTGCCGGCGACGCCGACGCGACGATTCCCAACTCCGCGGCAGCCTGGTGGACGGCTTGTCCGTCGTTGGAATAATGTTGCTGGAGATACTCCAAAGTGGGAATTTCGATCCTGGCCCCTTGGAGTCGGCGCGGATCGGACACGACGGAACGGTTATGGGCCGCAAGAGCGCGGAAATACCGGCCGCTCCCGTAAACCTGCTCGGCAATCGTCCAATATGTTTCATTCTGGTTGACGGTGTACATGTTTCCGGCCCTGGGCGTTTCCCCCTGCCGCGGGAGTCCTGCCGCATGATCCTCGAAAGGAACGGCTGCGAACGGAGCGTTGGCAAACGGTGCGTCGGAAGGAGAATCCGCCGCGGTGGTCGAAGGGGCGATCGAAGCGTATTTCGGTGAAGGAACCGCCCTGTCATAAACCGGTTGCGGCTCGGAATCGGCTTGTTTCGGCAACACCGAAGACATGGCCGAGGGCGGAGTATCCTGAAAACCTTTGAAATTTCCCGATGCCGACGATTCGGGAGCCTGCCCTTCGGAAGTAACACTGCTCGGAGAGTAANNCTCAACCGGCTTCGGTATCAATCCGGTGGAATCGGCCGGGATCGGATCGGTGGATCGATCGATCGAAAGCATTTCCGGGACAGGCTCGATCGGGACGGAAGGGGTCGTAAGCGGCCTCGGCGCGGTGAATGAGGGAGAGGCGAATGGAGGAGCCCCGGCATTTGCTCCGCCGAAAGACGCGGGGGAAACAGTCGCGGGGTTCTCGCCTGAATGGGCGGCATACGGCGGGTTGGGAGGCGAGATCGCCAAGGCCGAAATCGCCGAG
>DOMV01000436.1:2497-2766 GCA_003509805.1 Planctomycetaceae bacterium | reverse complement strand
TCCGGGTTTTCCATGACCTCGAAGTGGGTTGCCGAGGAACCGATTGCCGTGATGATCCCTTCGCCGATCCGGGCGATGACGGTTTCCTCCGTCGCACCGCCGATGAGTTGTTCCAGGTTGGTACGTACGGTGACTTGGGCGCGAACCATCAGTTCCACCCCGTTTTTGGCGATCGCACTGAGGGTCATTCGCGAACTTTTCCGCGGATCGGGACAAACGATCACTTTCGGGTTGACACTGGTACGGACCGCCTCCAAAACGTCGCGACC
>DOMV01000436.1:1637-2446 GCA_003509805.1 Planctomycetaceae bacterium | reverse complement strand
CCCGCCAGATAATGGGCTTCGAGCCGGGAGGTCGTGACCCCGCCGGGACCGGTGATCGACAGCCCGGCCTGTTTGGCCATGATCTTCGCCTGCATGATCGTTTTGGAACGGACTTTCCGCAGGCTCATCCCGACAAGGCTCATCAGGCTGACTTGCGCACCGGACATATAACCTTGAAACCAAAGGCTGCCGTAAATGAAGATCGCGATCGCGAAAGCCAACATCAGGATGGCAAAGACGGAACCGCCCAAGACGAGCAGGGCGATCTGATAGGGCGGCAAGTTGGCGAACAGGATGGGCATGGTCGATGAAAGCGATTTGGTACGGTCGATTCTTACGGTAATCTTTACAGCACGCGATATTTGCACCGAATTTATTGCTCTTTGCGAAAAAACGGAGCCTTGGTGCCAGACTCACCATTCTCGGCCCAAGGGGCTTCATCGCCGTGTTCGGGAAACACCTCGCTCCGGAAACCCCTCGGCTCCTTTTTCATGCGGAACGCAGCATTGCGGAGCACAGCATTGCGGAGCACAGGATTGCAGAGCACAGGATTGCAAAGCACAGGATGCAGTATACGGTATACAGTACACGGTATGCAGTACGCAGCATACAGCATACNNAGTTTACCCGCGACTCAACCGGCACCGCTATCAATGTTACCCGTTTTTGCCGCCCGTTGGTAGGGTTTTGGAGGACTGTGAAGAAAAAAACGCCGGAATTTTTTGTCGGCACGGAGTTTTCCCCCGTTTTTTTTTTGAAAATCGGTCAAAGGGCCGGATTACAAGCTATACTGGAAACGCGGTAAAAAC
>DOMV01000436.1:0-1599 GCA_003509805.1 Planctomycetaceae bacterium | reverse complement strand
GCGGCAGGCGATTGTTCGCGGGGGGATTGTCACGCCGTTCGAAGTTTATACTCTCCAGTCATGTCGGATTGTCGGAGACCGTCCAACGTTTCCGTCAAAAGTTCCCCCGGTCGTGCCACACGTCGTATTACACGTCGTGATACTCCGGGAACACCGTTCCCGACTCGCACATCCCATTTCAAAGGTGTTCTCATGTATCGAGGCAATATCGTTTTCCCGCTTTGTTCCGTCTTTTTCGGTGTTCTCTGCGGCTCCCTTGTCGCCGAGGATCATAAAACGGATGCCGCCGGATCAAATCGAAATCTTGTCGCGTTATTGAATGATTGCCACGCGGGAACGACGACCGGTTCTTCCGTCGAAGCGCCGGCCGGTTGTCCCCTCCTCCATGAGGAACCCCTGCGGCAGGTCGCATGGTGTCCCGGCGTCTGCGGTTCGGCCGGGACGGATGTGTTCGGGAAACTTTCCGTGCAACCGTCGGCCGGTTTCGCCGGGATCGGGGCAGCCGGTCCTGAATGCCGCGATTGCATGCCGGTCACGGAATGTGTCGGCGAATGCGATGAAAACGGGCTTTGTCCGTGTTGCCGTCGTTGCGAAACCCATGTCAATCTCTATGGTCACGATCCGCAATTTGTTTGCGACCGGCCGGAACCGAAAATCCGGTTGCTCAGGCCCTTCGAGATTTATACCGGGACATTCGGGCGGCAAGCCTATGCGGGAACATGCGGATACGATTGCCGATCCCGGCGTTGTCGCGAGTCCAAGCCGGCGGCGTATATTTCGCGCGAATACGTCGCGGCACTCAACAGGGCCGTTTGGGAGCAGTTCGATGCGGAACGATCGAAATGGGCGGTCGAAGCGGCGGCGTGCGATGTGGTGAACAAGCAGGCGGTCAAGGAAGTCGCGACCGGCAAAGTCGTCGAATGGAGCGATTATCTCCAACGAATGATCGACGAACAGGACCGTTGCCGGATCGAGCTGGCCGAAGGCTGGCTCCGGGTGTCCCGGGGAGCCGAAAAGCAAGCGGAGCAGGACCTTCGGACGGCGTTGCGATTGCTCAAGGAACGGGAGGAGTATCGGGATTTCGCGATTGAAAGAGCCAAAAACAGCGAGAAAGAAGCCAAGATCGCTTCGCATCATCGACGTGTTTTCGTCAAACCTCCGCTCGACCGTGAAGCGCTCCGCGCGGGACTGCCCGAGGTGTCCGAAGTCAAAAGCCAGGTCGAATGAACTGTATCCATTTCCACAAAATTCCACAAAAAATCCGTTTTCACAAAGTTTCATTTTCACATGGACAGCGTTGAAAGAATCATATATACTGGGCGCCGTTCGCATGCGTGTCGCCTTCTTCGCCTTTCAAGGAGATTTCCGATGAAAAAATTCCTTTCGTATTCCCTTTTTCCCGCCGTCCTGGTGTTTTTCGGCTTTATTGCACCCGTCGTGGCGGAGCAAACCGATCAAACCGCTTCCGGAGACGGCGTTTCGGTCAAAAGCGTTCCTTTTTTTGAAGCGATCGACCGGAAGTTGATCGATGTCACCCTGAAACAAAACAATTCGCTCGACGGCCAGATGACGGTCAGGAATGTCTCCGGGGAGCCGCTC
>DOMV01000075.1 GCA_003509805.1 Planctomycetaceae bacterium | reverse complement strand
AGGTAATTGTAGGCCGCACCGGGCTTGATACAACCGACGCCGACACCGGCGCAACTCCCGTCCCCGCCGCCGACACAGACCGGGGTTCCCGCTTTGAGCCCGGTCGCTTCGGCGGCCTCCGAGGTGATCTCGCCGAGCACGTGAACGGATTCATGCGCCTCGGGAAAGAGCGATCGATCCAGACCGGCCGCCTCGATCATGCGGTCGGACCATTGCATCGTATTGATATCGAACGCATTCGTGCCGGAAGCGTCGGAATAATCGGTCGCGAAGTTTCCCGTCAGGCGAAAATTGACGTAATCCTTGGCGCAGAGCGTTTTGGCCGTCATTTTATAAATGTCCGGCTCGTTTCGTTTCACCCACATCAACTTTTCCATGCCGTACACGGCGGCGATTCGATGCCCGACGATCCGGTAGGCTTCTTCCATCGGGACCTTGTCCCGTATCTCGGCGGCTTCCCGGTCGCTTCGCTGATCGCAGTAGATGATCGACGGTCGCAGGGGAGCGCCCTTGACGTCGACGCAGGTGCAGCCCATCATCTGGCCGCTCAGCGCGACGACGGCGATATCGGCCGGGTCGACTTTCGCTTGGCTTAAAAGGCGGCGGCTCGAATCGCAGACGGCTTTCCACCAGTCGTGCGGATCCTGTTCCGCCCGGTTTTGATCGAAAAAGCGCACCGGGTAAGGAACCGTTTCGGCGGCCAGCATCCGTCCGTCGTCGGAAAAAAGCGTCGCCTTGTTTCCCGAAGTGCCCAAATCGTGTGCAAGTAAAAACATGATTGATACGGGAATGGTTGGAAATGAAAAAACGGATCACTCGAACCGGTAAACCAAAGGTTTCGTCAAGGATGACAACGACTCTTCCCGGCAAAAATACCGCGCGGAACCGATGAGCGTTTCGGGCGAACTGAAATACCGCCTCAACTTGGCCAGCGTTTCGGCGTCGATCTTGTTTTGCCGGTCTCGCTTTACATGCGCGGAAAGGTAGAGCACCACGTACTTGCCGGGTCCCGAAAGCAATACGTCGAAATTCCCGTCGACATCGGTTCGCACATAGGCTCCGCCGGTTTCTTCGATCAACAGCGTTCCTTCCCTTGTTTTATACGTCTCCTGTCCGACGCCGAGTCCGGTCGATCCGAAAGGAACCGTCGGCGGCCGGTCGAGCGGCAGAAAAAGCGCAACGGAATCGGTGTCCGGTTTCACTTCGCCCTCCGGAAGCGTATACAACAATTTTCCTCGCAGCGCGATGATCGCATTTGCGGCCGGATCGTTTTCCCGGTCCCTTGTTTCCTTCAAACGCGCCGGGGACGCGAAGGCTTGCCCGTTGCCGGCCCGCTGGGAAACGGGTCGCGTTTTTTGAAGTTCACTGTGAACGGCGACGCCGAGGATGAAGCCGACGGAAACATTCAAAAACGTCAACAAGAGCGACCGAAGCCAACCATGCCGCCATATTGAGTTTAGGGCGTGGTACGAAGCCGGGGCGGACGTCGGGACNNGGGGGCGGCGGAAATCGACAAAATCGCCGTCGGCTCGCGACGACGCGGGCCGTATGGGTGCGGAAATCATGTGCTCCGGAATTTCCCGGGGAAACATCCCATCGCCCGGGGGACGCGGGGGTGTCGGGACACCCAATAATTCCGCATAATCCTGATGATGTCCGTGAACGGTCGGATGCGGAAATTCCGGCGGTTCCACCGGCGTTTTCCAAAAATCGTCGATCCAGCGGTCCACATCCCCGATCTCCGACTCATCGGGCTTTTTTTTCGATTGTCGCGAAAAAATTCCCGGCAGGATCCCCGTAACGGAACGGCGTGAAGGAATACCGAGCGTTTTTTCGACCTCGCGTTGCTTTCGCTGTGCCGCGTAGACCGCTTCCGCCGTCGGGTCCGAACGCAACGGAACGGAAAGCCTCGTTCCGCACTGCGGACAGACAACGACCCGACCGGCCATCCGGTTGCCGATCTTGATCATCTGCGTACAATGATTGCAAAAAAAACGTAGCGGGGCCGCCATGACGATTCAAAAAAAATGAGCTTCCCGCAGTGTCGGCTTCGGGAGATTGCACCGGCTTTCAGCATACACCGATCCGTTTTGAAAAGCAAGATGCGGCAACCGTGTTTCGTCCGTGTTGCGTCCATCACCTCGTTTTTCCCTGTTTCGTATTCTTCCAAGGAGCGTTTTGCAAAAGGGTGAGTTTTTTTCACCCCGTTAGGGGCGGAGTTACGACAGCACTACGCCGATTCGCCTCCAATCCGCAAACGTTCCATTCTTCCTACACGCCCCGTCTTCGCGTCATTTTCATAAATTGACATTGCCGGAATCCCGGTTTTATCGTAGGATCACGGACCTCGTGGTGTTGTGGAAGTACGTCGTCCCGTGTTGAAAAAGATATACTGAAAGCCATTAGACTTGTTCGGAAACTCAAAAGTCCACCCCAAAACACCGCCTATTTTATCGAAATGTGGCGCAATGGGCAAAATGGGTGGTGATTCAGGACGGTTTCCGAACAGGTCTATTGAAATTTCCCGAAGCCGA
>DOMV01000220.1 GCA_003509805.1 Planctomycetaceae bacterium | reverse complement strand
CTCGGGCTCGGCTCGAACGTCTTGCGGACGGAAACCGCCGCGATCGCCGTCGCCGCAGGCGTACTCACGCTTGCCGGATCCGCCTAATCGATACAAGTTGGCCGCGCTGTGGTTAAAAAAACCATCAAAACCGTCTTTTCACGATGTTTTGCCGAATCCGTGAGGTATGCTGGGGCATGAAATCCTCAAGTGACGGCACTCTCCGGTTCGTGTTGCTCGGTATTCTCATACCGCTCTTTGCCGGTTGCGCCTTGACGAAACAACGAGAACCGGATCCGGTGTTCGGGTTGCCCGCCTTCCCCGGAGAACCGGTGCCAGTCACGGAAACCATCATCGACTCTCCCCGGTCCGGTGTCGCGGCGGCATTGACTCCGGCGCCTGCGACGGATGTGGCTGTGTCGCGGTCGGATTCGGACGCCCTGATTCGTGCAGAGGCGCCGCCACCGATCGGCGAATCGATTATTCGAGGAACGGATGCCGCGTCGACGGTTCCGACCGTCCAGGCGGATACCCGATCCTACGCCACCCCGGATGTCCTGAAAACGCCGCCCGATCCCACGGGAACGCCGGCAACGTTGTTGCGTTCGGTGGAAGAACGGACCGATGCAGCCGCCGTGATCGAGGAGCTTCAGCGGAAAATCGTGGCCTTGCAAGGGGAATTGATCGGCAAGGAAGCGACGATCAAATCGCTGACGGTCAACTCCCTGGCGACCGACTCCCCGGAAAGCATGCGTCCAACCGGCGCAAACCGGCTTCCCCTGATCGTTCCCGTGATCGACATTCCCGGCGTCGAAGCCCGGAGAGACGACTGCGCCGTACGTGTTTCCGTGCCCGATGCCATGCTTTTTCAGAGCGGTTCTCATTTCAAGCTCCAAGGGGCCGGCGAGGATGTCTTGAGAAAGGTCGTCAGCGAATTGAGAATCAATTATCCCGACAGCGTCATCACGATCGAGGGGCATACCGACACCATGTCGCCCAACCCGCAAAACCCGACGTATTTGCTGGAAATGTCGTCGTACAAAGCGTCCGTGATCGCCCAATACCTGGCAACGGGGTTGCGGATCGATGCGGACCGGTTGCGAACCGCCGGGCTCGGCGGCGCCGTCCCGCTTACCGATAATCAGACCGAAGAAAATCGGGCGCGAAACCGCCGGGTCGAATTCGTCGTAAGCGAGCCGTGATCCATACCGGAAACGCGATGAAAACGACCATTTAGTCAAGTCCGTCTGCCGCGCTCGCCCCTAACTTCCGTCTGTATAATGATATAAACGGATCGTTCGAGCGGCGGGCGGTTATGCGCGGGATTCTGCGAGGAAGGATTATACCGAAGCCGGTTGAGTTTTCCGTTCTATCCGCCTGCTTACCTGCGGCAGTATCGTTTCAGTGGGCAGGTTTCCCAAGAATCGGCTTCGGGAAATTTCAATCGCCTTCAGTATATCACGCCGTTTACGGTATCATCGGAAAACTTAGCCGGCTCCGGTCGACGGATACGCGCGGGTACGCCTTGATCGGCGGCCCAAAATTGATTCGCGGGTCAAAAAATTTTTTCTTTTTTGGAGAAAAGCGGTTGCCCTCCACAATCTACCGTTATATAATGGCGACCGTGGGGGGGTTGTCGTTCCCTTGACATGCCGGAGTCGTTGAAATTTCCCGAAACCGACGATTCGGGAGCCTGCCCGCCGGAAACGACGCAGCCGCAGATAAACTGGAAACGCGGTGAAATTGGTTGTTTGGCGACGACCGCTTGTTGCACTCACTCGCCACAACATCCGTGTAAATACCGGGTTGCACGTTTCGTTCGAGCAACAGGCGTTTGTTCGCGGAAAACGTTTCAGGCCGTAGTTTCAGGCCGTTTGCGGTATAAACAGGCGAGTTGACCGGACGGTGTTTGCCTGTGACGGGGCCGACTTTGGTATACAATTTATTCCCGAACCGACAATTTTCCAGGATCGATTGGTGGGTGTCCGTTCTAGCTTTTGATCCCTATCGGGAGGTTGGCCGTGAGCGCGAATCATAGTTTGGTTCTTGTCGAAGGCGATATCGTCGATATGCTGCCGGAAGTCTTCGACTGTTTCGACCTGCGAGTGACGGGAAGCACGGAAATCGCCAAAGGATTGGGGGAAATCTGGGATCTGACGAATTGGCCGCGACGCGGCAAACCGCGTCATCACGTTCACAAAGCGATTCTTTTCAACGGAACGTGGACGGCGATTCTCGACCGCGAGATGAATATGATCCTCAACGAGGAGCAATGCGCCGAGTGCGCGCGCCGCCTGCAAGTCCGTGTTTTCGGGTATATCGCCGAAAGCATTTCCGGGACGGCGGGCATTTTTCTTTTTTCACCGGATAAAATCCGGGCACTCAACATCCAGAACAACGAGGTGATCGAGGATTACGGCGAACCGCTCGAACAGGAAGAGGGAATTTCTTTCGAACGAATGCTTCAGGACGGTCCGATGCGCGTTTCACGTCGCATGGGATTTTCCGACTCCCTGTTTGCGCATCCCTCTTCCAAGGTGATGATCGTCGGCATGGAGGACCCGATCCGTTCCCGGACGGTGGCGGCCGGAACCAGCACGTACATTACCGGCCTGGTCACCAAAAACAGCGCCAAAGTTTCCCAAGCGCCCCCGGTCGACCGCCGCGAAAAACCCTGGTGGAAACTGTGGTGATTCGGCCGGCGGCGACCCGGCGACATGCCCGGACCGTCGTCACACGCGGCGCCCCGTGTTTTCAAGGGACGTGTTTCCGAATCGCGTGATTTCATATCCGTTTCCTTTTTCGCTCGTCCGTACCAGGATGACGCCGAGGTCGTCTTCGCGGCGCCGTTCGAGAAGGGCTGCGATCTCGTCCGGCGTCATGACGAAAAAAGCGGTCGAAAGCGCATCGGCCGTGGCCGCTTCCCCGGCAAGCACGGTGACGGAAATCGTCCCTTCCGCCGGACGGCCGTTTCGCGGATCGAGAATGTGGCCGTACCGTTTTCCGCGATAACGAAAATACTGGTGCCGCGTTCCGGAGGTGCCGAGCGAACGGTTGTGTAAAGCCAACTCCCCGAGCCGTTTTCCGGGATGCATCGGATGGGCGATCCCGACCTTCCAGCCTTCCCCGGAAACACTCCCGTTATCCGGCGTTTTTGTTCGCCGCAACCCTTCCTGCCGCCCGGCGGCAAGTACGCTGCTTAAACCGCCGTGCATCAAAAAGTTTTCGATACCGCGTCGGCGCAAATGATCGGCCGCAACATCGAGGGCGAAACCTTTGCCGACGCAGCCGAGATTCAACTCCACGCCCGGCTTGAGAAATCGTACGGTTCGGTCGGCTTCCTCCAGCACGACGAAACGGCTGCCGACGGTCTTCAATGCGTCGTCGATTTCGGCAGAGGAGGGAACGCGTCCTTCACGCCGGGCAAACCCCCAGACGCGCCAAAGCGGGGTCGCCGTGATGTCGACCGCTCCCTGTGTTTCCCGTTCCCATTCCAAGCAGCGCCGCAACAATTCGAACAATTCCCCGTCCAGCGGAACCGGCTCGTAGGCCGCAACCGCGTTGATGTACGATATCGTGCTTTTCGGGCGGAACACCGACAGCTTTTCTTCGAGCCGGGTGACTTCGTCCAGCGCCGCAAGCGCCGCCTCGGCCCCTTCGGGATATTGACCGAAGTTGAGATCGACCTCGAATTCCCCGGCCATCGCTTCCCGCGTAACCGTCAGTAGCGGCGCCGAACCCGGACGCGGCGGCGCGGTTTCGATATCGGACACCAATGCCCGGCCGGATAAAAAAGAACGGCGGGAATGCGACATATACTGGAAACGCGATGAAAACGAACATTTGGTCAAGTTCGCCTGCCGCACTTATGCGGCCCTAACTTCTGTCTGTATCATGACATAAACGGATCGCTCGGGCGGCGGGCGATGGTGTACAGGCGGACTGTCATGCCGTTTACGGTATGTCGTGCCGATTGTCAATTTTGACAAAGAAATTCAGTTCACCGGCATTCAGCTCACCAACGCGGCGGAAATCTCGTTGATCTGTTCGAGAAGATCCTGGAAATCCTCTCCATACTCTTTTGCATAAGGCTCGATCAACGCACTGGCGGCTTTACAGTCGGCATGTGCCTTGTCGATTTGCCCCAGTTGCCCGAACGCGTTGGCCCTGTTGATATAAGCGGAACCAAGTCCGATGGTGAACTCGATCCGGTCTTCCTCTTCAATCTCGTCGCTTTCGAGCAGCTCTTGCCGCAATCGCACGGAACAATCGAATGATTGCCGGGCTTCTTCATAACGATCGAGATTGTACAGGGCGGTTCCCCGGTTTTCTTCCAATCCGGCGTACTGATGCCGGATGATCGGGTCCTCGACTTCGCCCAATTCCTTGAAGGAATCGAGCAGTTCGTCGAAAACGGCAAGGGCCTCGTCGTTTTTGTCGAGATCGAGCATCATGGTCCCCTGCGTGATCATGGCGCTGAAAAGATCGTAGCAGGCACCGGGGTCGCCCGTCTCGGCGACTTTCTTGAGTATCTCGACGCCGCGGCCGACATCGAGCAAGATCGCGTCAAGAGCCTCGTTCCGCTCCCGGTCGCTCGCGAATTCCTTTTCCATGCAGGCGTCGTAACACGCGGTGCATTTGTCGAGCAGGACGACGGCCAGTTCGTGCTCGTGCTCCATTTGCCCGATGTCGATCAATTCGACGAGCAGGCGCATCGCGCGATCGTAGACGTCGATGATTTTCTCGATCGGTTCCCCGGTGTCGCGATAAAGGCTCCCCATGGCGATGCTGACTTTGGCCATGTAAAACCGGGTGTCGCCCAAGTCGCTGATCTTTTCCAAGGCGCGGAACGCGAGGAACGATTGGTCCAACACTTCGTTCGCTTTGTCGTATTCCTCCAACTGGTGGTAAATCGTACCCTGGTTGAGCCGGATGCCCGCGATATCGTACATCGCGTCGCCGTCCTGCTTGTCGGCAAGCGGTTTCAACACGTCGATCGCCCTGTCGTAATCGTCCAAAGCACGTCGGGTATCGCCGTTGTCGTTTTCGGCGACGGCCCTGCCGAGCAACGCATGTCCGAGCTGCCGGGCGCCGTCGTCGTCCACTCCGCCCGGAGCGTACAACGCGTCCAGGAGAGCGATCCCGTTGTTGTAAGAAAGAACGGCGTCGTCAAGTTCGTCGTACTCCTGTTTTTTCACGGCATGTGCGAAATACAGGTTCGCCAGTTCGGCCTCCTGTTCACGGCTTCGGTTCGCGACCTGGGCCAACGCGGCGATTTGCGATTCCATGCCGGAATAATCAGGGTCTTCGTCATCATGCGCCTCGTCATCATGCGCACCGTCATCATTCCCGCCGTCTTCGGACTCCTCGTCACGCATGTCGCCGCTTCGGGCCATGCCCAGCGCGGCGCACGACATGGCAACGCATGACATGACAAGGAAAAAGGGGAACATTTCGGACGGAATCGACAGGAAATGCGCCGCGGTCAACATGCCAAAACAAGGGAAAACGCTCATACAACCTCTCTATGCCGGACACGATCGAAATTTTCCGAAGCCGCGTTCCAAGGAGCCCGCTCTTCCGAAAAACAACACGCCCGGTTCTTGATTTTTTACGACAAAAAGACGACAATGACGAAAAGGCAACAACGAAAAGACAGCAATGACAAAAAGACGACGGTCACGGGCAAATCCCGAAACCGGGACGTTTGCCGCCGAATGCCGCCAACCGGAGTACGACACCCTTGGAGTATAATGGTTCGACGCCCCTTTTTCAAGCGTCCGGGAACCAAAATCGTTGTTTTTAGATCCGTTGTTTTTAGACCCGCGGGTCAATTTTGACGGGTTGATCCGGCTGTTCCGTTGCGCCGTACGGTTGAAAGACCGCGCGGTTTCCTTGGCTACGCTCCGTTTCGCCCGGGCGCCGTTGCGTCCATTTTTTTAATCCGCACATTATATACCGAAGCCGGTTGAGTCGTTGGTAACCACAGCCCGTCCTATCCGCCTGCTTACCTTCGGAAAGCAGG
>DOMV01000300.1:9773-11716 GCA_003509805.1 Planctomycetaceae bacterium | reverse complement strand
CGTTTTTATCGCGTTTCCAGTATCAATCCGATGTGATCGAGCATGGGCGTGGTGAGTATGGAGGACCGTTTTTTACCCACCAGGATTACAAGGAGGAAATCACGCGAGCTCAACGCCTGGCCGACCCGACCCGGTTGGGAAACGGGCGATTCCCGTCGGTACGCCCCCGGCTTGCATCAATCCAACCATTGTTTCCCAAAACGTGCGACTTGACACCGCTCTCGCAACACGATACACGTTTCTACTCTTCCAAAGGCAAGGCCGGTCGGATGGCCCAATCGTAGATCGTACCGCCCAAGACGCTGCCGACGCATGGAGCGATAATGTACACCGTCAAAAAACCGACGCCGTTCGGACCGGGAATCGCCACCTCGCCCCAGCCGGCAAAATAGGCGAATAGGCGCGGTCCAAAATCACGCGCCGGATTGAAACCCGCCTGCGTCAACGGAGCCAAGACCGAGATGAGCATCGAAATTGTCAGACCGATGAACAGCGGGACCAGATGTGCCGCCGGTCTTGCGTGGTTGCGGTGATCCGTCACGGCAAAGACGACCAAGGCCAGAATTGCCGTGCCGAACATTTCCGCACAGAAAGCGATCCCGTGCGGAACCAGCTTCGCCTGTTCCCGCCAGGCCGACTCCGACCACGGCCTCACGGCCTTGTTCGGAATCGAGTCCGGCGAGGAATAGTATTCGCCGTAGCATCGCGCCGTAACCACGCTACCCGGCTCACCCCGGATGACGCCTTTCGATTCCTCGTAATCCCGGAGCATCGGGCCGAACAGGAAAAACAAAAACGCCGCCGCGACAATCGCTCCGGCGAATTGGCCGATCCAGTACGGGCCGACTTCACGCCACGGCAGACCGCGACGAACGGCGAACACCAGCGTCATGGCCGGGTTCAAATGCCCGCCGCTGACGGCTCCCGTCATGAAAATCGCGAAGGCGATGACGAGCCCCCAAACGACGGCGATCTGCCAAAGTCCGACCTGCGCCCCGCAGAGCGTTGCCGTGTGGACCGAACCGACGCCGAAGAAAACGAGCATGAACGTACCGATGAACTCGGCGAGGCTTTTACGAAAAACGGTGGGTTGTTGCATGATATCAATCCTGTTGTATTGCATCAATTCGCTCGTTGCGAGCGGCGGCTGTTACGGAAAATCAGATGACTTTCGCGAAGCGGTGCGTCGGATTCGGTCGGCCCGGCATCAGGCAGCGGAACGTTTCGACCACGACTTCAAGGTTTGTGGACGCATTTGTTTCCAGTAATTCACGGACGATTTTCTCAAGCGATTCCGGCGACATTTGCGCCCGGGCATTGAACACCAAGGCGGGCTCTTGCGATTTGGCTTCGACCTCGCGGACATCGACTTCGCCGTCCAGTCGGGTCAGGTTGGCGACGCATTCCTTCCCATCGAGATTCAAAATCGCCTTGACATGCCCAACTTCGGCTCCCCGCTTTTTCAGTGCTGCCTGAAAGTCGGTCATGAGCGAACGCAGAATTGCCGGGACATCGGCGTTGCCGTCTTTCAGCGTGACTTTTGCCGACGCATTGAGCCAACCGAGAACGGCTTCGCCGTGGGCATAGCGGTCGTAATCGACATCGACGATGGTTGTCCCCGCGTTTTTTCCACTTTGAATTTCGCTCAACCAAGCGTCGACACCTTCACCGGTTCGGGCCGAAATCAAGCCGGTCGGTTTATCCGCAAAGTTTTCGGAGAGCAATTTTTCGATCTCCGAGCATTGTTCCGCAGAGAGTGTGTCCGATTTGTTGACAAGAATCCGGTCCGCCTCGTCCATCTGGAGCTTCATGATGTACAAAGCGTCGGCATCGACCTTGCTCGGAGCTTTTCCCAACGTTTCGAGGAAGCGGTTCGGATCGACCAATACAGTCAACGGGGCGAGTTCCCAATCCGGATGAAATTTCTTGATCGGATTCATAAT
>DOMV01000300.1:7245-9721 GCA_003509805.1 Planctomycetaceae bacterium | reverse complement strand
AAACCGTTGAAATTGCAGCAGAAACAGCTTCCCGAAACCTCGACGACACTTCCTTCCGGGCCCTTGCCGACCAATCCGTCTATGCGGCTAAGGAGCCGGGTGTCAACCAAATCGGGCGCCTGGTCGTTCGTAATCAAGCCGACGGTTTTGCCCTCCGCCGTGAGTGTTTTGGCCGCTTCGGCCAGTAGGGTTGTCTTGCCGCTTCCGAGAAATCCGCCGACGAGAATGAGTTTTGTCATGGTATTTTTGGTTTGCTTGAGGAAATCCGACGTCCGGGACGACGAGCCAAACATGTTTGACAATGTCTCAGTTTGACAATGTCTCACAATGTTTGACAAAAGGGAAAACAAACGGTCGTGATAGGGTCGGTATCCTTCGAACGGCAAGATAATCCTCNNCGTTTAAGCACTTGTCTGAACAAACGTTAAAGGCGAGCGAGTGCGGCAGGCGGACTTGGCCACATGTCCGTTTTCATCGCGTTTCCCGTACAAATCGATGCCGGACGACTTGCGCGCCCTGCGGAGCGGGAAATGCGAAATACGCGAATCCGTTGCCGAAGACTTTTTCCGTACCGATTACCGTGCCCTCATGATTTACCGTCCCAATTACACTGGAGATACTCCGATACAAGCGATAGTCTACACTGTTGTCCTGAAAATTGTCAACAGGGAACCGCATTGCCCTGCCGAATTTCCATGGCGGTCGGCTTGTAACCGTCGATGTATCGAAATACAATGAGGACCGGGGACCGTCGCGAGACATTTTCGACCGATAGGGACGTATTTTAGCGATGCGCAATGGTCGTTGATTGAACGGTGCGTTGATCGATCGGTGCGATGAAAAAAGGCCACGAACTGCGGAGTGATCCTCCCGCGCACAATCGCCTGCCGCTCGAACGATCCGCGTAAATATTTATATTAACAAAAGTCGGGGGCGAGTGAGTGCGGCAGGCGGACGTGACCAAATGGTCGTTTTCATCGCGTTTCCAGTATATTATGAATTGTTTTGCGACGGCGCTGGTCAACACGTTTTACCTGTTTCTCCTGGTTTTCTACTCGCCGGTACTGTTTTATCGCGCGCTACGGCAAGGTAAATACCGTCGCGGTTTTCGTGAAAAATGGTTCGGCCGCGTTCCCCGGCGTCCCCGGTTGCCCGTCTCACCGCCGTATCCGCCCCCGGCGGCGGATACGCCGATTCCCAAACAAAAACGGATATGGTTCCATGCCGTCAGCGTCGGCGAAGTCAACCTCCTCCGACCGCTCCTCGAACGAATCCGGCAACGACATCCGGAATGGGAATGCGTGATTTCGACGACGTCGAATACCGGGATGGATCTCGCAAGACAACTTTTCGGTCGGCGGTACGGCGTTTTTTTTTGCCCCCTGGATTTCACTTGGAGCGTCCGGAAGGCGTTTTCCCGTTTGAATCCCGACCTGCTCGTCCTCGTGGAGCAGGAGCTTTGGCCGAACCTGATCGACACGGCGAACAAACAGGGGGTCAAAGTCGTCATCATCAACGGCCGGTTCAGCGAAAAGGGGTATCGCCGCTACCGTAAATTCCGCTGGTTCGTCCGGGCCATGTTGCGAAAAATCGATTGCATCGCGGTCCAAAGCGAGACCTATGCCGGATGGTTTCACCAACTCGGGGCTTCCAGCGAATCGATCCGCGTCGTCGGGTCGATCAAATTCGACGGGGCCGACTTCGACCGGACCAACCAGGGAACGACTTGGCTGCGATCNNCTCGCGGGGATAGCGGAGGATGACGTCGTTTTCCTGGCCGGCAGTACGCAGGAGCCGGAAGAGGCGTTCGCCGTCGAGTGTTACGAACGGCTCAAACATGAATTCCCGAAGCTCCGCCTCATTCTCGTACCGCGCCACCCGGAACGTTTCGGCGTCGTCGCGAGGATGCTTTCGGAAAAAGGCGTTCTCTGGCGGCGGCGTTCCCGACTGGACGCGACGGCACCGGAACAGGTGACGGAAAAAGAGGATGCCCTGCCGAACGGGCGTTGCGAATCGGTGCTCGCGGAATCGAACGACCAGGCGGCGCTTGCCGGCAACATCGAGGTGCGGCCGAGAATTTTACTGGTCGATACGATCGGCGAATTGGGAGCCTGGTGGGGCACGTCGCATATCGCCTTCGTCGGCGGCAGCATCCATCGGCGCGGCGGACAGAACATGATCGAACCGGCGGCCTACGGCGCCGCCGTCTGTTTCGGGCCGAACACGAAGAATTTCCGTGACATCGTTTCGCTCCTGCTCCGCGACGACGCGGCGGTCGTCGTCCACGACCAGCGGGAGATGGAACAATTCGTCCACCGCTGTCTCGAAGAACCCGAGTATGCCCGATCATTGGGCCGTAACGCGAAAACGCTCGTCGAACGGCAACTGGGAGCGACCCAACGGACGCTTGAACTGCTCGAACGGGTGTTGGAGACCGGAGCCGGTTGAGTTGTCCGGTTATACTGGAAACGCGGTG
>DOMV01000300.1:0-7159 GCA_003509805.1 Planctomycetaceae bacterium | reverse complement strand
TTCAGGCCGTTTACGGTATAATCCGCCTGTTTATACCGCAAACGGCTTTCAAGGGTCCGTTGTCAATTCACGGCGCCGCATTCCCCACGGCCGCATTCCCCACGATTGACATCCCCGTCGACGGGTGCGATAATACCGGGTATATGGTGACGCTCAACGACTCCCTTGTTTCCAGCGCAAAACGCAAACTTCCGGTCCGGGTGCGCCCTGATATCCGTTCGAGCCGTTCGCAATATCTCGGGCTTTCCTACTGGATCGTCAAGGACCCCGTCGGTTCCAAATACTTCCGTTTTCACGACGAGGAGTATTTCATTCTCAAGCAGTTCGACGGGACAAAAAGCCTGGAGGAAATCAAGGACGCGTTTGAAAAGGAGTTTCTGCCCCAGAAAATCACGCTCGAAGAACTCCAACGTTTCCTGGGCCAACTCCACCAGAGCAACCTGATCTTGTCGGTCCTGCCGAATCAGGGAACGGAACTGCTCAAACGGCGCAACAAACGTCGCCGCCAGGAGATGTTGCAAAAATGCTCGAACATCCTCTCGATCAAGTTCAAGGGATTCGACCCGGACCGGTTGCTCGACGCCCTTTACCCTTGGGTCGCCTGGTGTTTTCATCCGGCAACGGTCGCCTGCTCGCTCTTGCTCGGGCTCGCGGCGGCACTGCTGATTCTCGTGCAGTTCGACATATTCCGCTCGAAATTGCCCGCCTTCCAGGATTTTTTCGGGGTCTCGAACATCATCCTGCTCAGCATCACGCTGGGGGCGACGAAAGCGCTGCACGAATTCGGACACGGCCTCACGGCCAAGCATTTCGGCGGCGAATGCCATGAAATGGGCATCATGATTCTCGTACTCACCCCGTGCCCGTACGTCAACGTTTCCGATTCGTGGATGCTGCCGAACAAATGGGCACGCATCGCGATCGCCGCCGCCGGCGTCTGGGTCGAATGCACGCTCGCCGCCGTGTGTACTTTCCTCTGGTGGTTTTCGACGCCGGGCCTGCTCAACTACCTCTGCCTGAACATCATGTTCGTTTCGTCCGTCAGCACGATCCTGTTCAACCTGAACCCGTTGCTGCGCTACGACGGCTATTACGTGATGTCCGACTGGCTTGAGATTCCCAACCTGCGGCAAAAGGCGACCAAAGTGCTTACGAACAAATGTTCCGAGTGGTTTCTTGGCATGGAATCGCAGGAAGACCCGTTTTTGCCGCGACGCAACCGGCTCCTTTTCGCCCTGTTCAGCGTCGCCTCGTTTTTTTACCGCTGGGTCGTCATGGCCTCGATTCTCTTTTTCATCTACAAGGTGTTCGAGCCCTACGGGTTGCAGATCATCGGCAAGGCGATCGCCTGCATGTCGCTGCTGAGCCTTTTTATCATGCCGCTGTACAAGGTCGGCAAATTCTTTTGGGTTCCCGGGAGGATTTATAAAGTGAAAAAAGCCCGCTTTTACCTGTCCTTGGGCGGTCTGGCGGCCATCGTCGCCTTCGTCTGCGTCATTCCGCTCCCCTATACCGTCGTCGTCCCGGTCGCCGTCGAATTGAACGGAAAAACTTCCCAGGCGGTGTACGTCCCGCAGATTCCCGGCGGCGGACGCCTCGTTCACGTCGAACACGTCGCCTTTCCCGGAATGGGGGTTACAGCCGGAACACCGCTGGCGCGACTGGAAAATCTGGCCTTGGAACAGGAAACGACGTCCCTGCTCGGCCAAAGCAGGGCGATTGCCAAGGAACTCGACGGACTGGAACGTCTCGTGATGGAAAAGCGGGATGCCGCGCTTCGCGTCGGGCCGTTGAAAGAACAGTTGGCCGCGACGCTGGAACTGTACGAAGCGAAAAGACATTTGCTCATGCAGTTGCATCTTACAGCCCCGAGGGACGGGATCGTCGTTTCACCGCCTTGGCGCCAACACCGCGAACCGCCGGAGGGTGAACTCCCGCTCTGGTCCGGTTCGCCGCTCGATCCCGAAAATCGCGGTGCGACACTCGAACCGGGAACGATTTTTTGTTCCGTCGGCGACCCGAAGCTCCTGGAAGGCGTGTTGGTCGCCGATCAATCGAAGATCGGATTTCTCATGAAGGAACAACGGACCGAGATCCTGCTCGACGCGTTTCCGGGCAGGATTTTTTCCGGGATCATCGCGAAAATCGAAGAACGTGAAATGAACGACGTTCCCACCCAGTTATCGACCCGGGGCGGCGGCGATGTCCCGACCTCGACCAATGCGGACGGCCATGAACGTCCGAGCAGGGCCTCGTATCGCATTACCGTGCCACTCGAAAACGACGACGAATCGATTCGCGTCGGCATGACCGGCCTCGCCAAAGTCCATGTCGCCCCGCAAACGCTCGGATACCGGCTTTGGCGGCTTTTCAACGAAACCTTCAATTTCAAGTTGAATTGAACGACTACGGTTGTCGCGTTTGTTTTCGCCCGGCTGGGACATGGAGAAATTTGACGATGCGAACGTTTCCTGTCAGGATTGTTTTTGCCATTGTATTTGTCGCGACGCTGGTCCCGGTTTCCGGTTGCGCGCCTTCGATGAAAATCTCCACGGAACCGTACCTGGAACGCCGGGCGGTTTTCCGGACGCAATTGACGCGGACGGGACCGGCGCCGCAGGAATGGGAACCCGTCGCGCTCATTCCGAACGTTCGGAAAATCGAGTATCCTTCCGGCGATTTACGGCTCCAGGGTTGGGTGCAGGTTCCCCCCGAGGCGGAAACGAAACCGGCTCCCGCGCTGGTTTATTTTCACGGCGGTTTCGCCTTCGGAATGGAGGAACTGGAAAGTTGTTCCCCGTTTCGCGACGCCGGATTCGTCGTTTTCTGCCCAACTTTGCGCGGTGAGAACGGGAACCCGGGAAATTTCGAGTTTTTGTTCGGGGAAATCGACGATGCCGCCAATGCCGTCCGTTGGCTCGCCGATCAACCGTATGTCGATAAAAACCGGATATACACGTTCGGACACAGCGCCGGCGGCGGCGTTTCCGCGCTCCTTTCCCTGATGGACGACGTCCCGATCCGGCACGGCGGAAGCAGCGGCGGACTCTACGACCACGGGATTTTCAACGATACGTTCGCGCCCTTCAACGGGAAAGATGCTTCGGAGTGCGCGATGCGGACGCTGTACGGAAATCAGCGTTGGATGAAACGCAAGCATTACGGGTTCGTCGGGCCCGCCGATTACGGCCTGCGCGATTCCCTCGCCCGGCTCAAAAAAGAACGGGAAACGCTCGGCCGAGACAAATCGCTCCTCGTGATCGGACATCCCAAAGGCGATCATTTCAGCAGCCTGGAGCCGGCACTCCGTCGTTACCTGGCGATCATCAAAAAGGAGAACATACTGGAAACACGATGAAATTGGTTGTTTGCTCAAGTCTGCCTGCCACGACCACTCGCTTCTAACCTCTGTGTACACAATGATATAAGCGTTTCGTTTGAGCGGCAAGCGGCTATACGCGGGATTGTGCGCGGGAGGATTATCTTGCCGTTTACGGTATCATTAAGGCAGGGACTGTTGACGCGCCGGAAACGGCGTTCCCGGATATACCTGACGGAAGACGAGGCAAATCTTCGCGGATGTCCCTTGAAATCGCTCTGTTATCTTTTATACTGTTAGCGTTCGTTTTCCGAATCGGTGCATCAAATCCATTGTGCCGTCGCGACACGTCCTCGGGCGCTTAGCTCAGTTGGTTAGAGCGTCTGGTTTACACCCAGAAGGTCACAGGTCCGAATCCTGTAGTGCCCAGTTGCAACCCGTTGAAAGTCATTCACTTACGCCAAGTAACCGACTTTCTTTTTTGCCTGTGATGGATTTGGTTTTCTGAAGTTTCAGAAATTTGGCGTAAACCAGGTAAAACGCCGGAACAGGTATCCCGGCACCCACATCGCAGCCAATGCAACGGCGATCGTCTGTATCGGCAGGACGCCTATACTGAAGGCCATTGAAATTTCCCGAAGCCGACTTTCGAGAAGCCCGCCCAACGGAAACGACACTGCCCGGAGGGGTTTTCAGGCCCGTTTCAGCAAAAAGTGATGGATGCGTTTCAAGCCGGTAGTATTGTTGCCACAAAAGCCTTCCCCGATTCATACCGTAAAGGTGAAATTACAAAAGAAATGATCGACCCGTGCCGAAGAAACAGTCCGCACGATAACGATGTGCAGTTTTCGTGTAAAAACTTCGAGATAATTATTGACAATCCTGAACGGCGTGCTCGCATCATTTGATGTTATGCGATGGGGTTCTTGGCCACGTACGGGCAACCTTGAATATCGATATTGTTCCAGAATTGTTGCCGGCGTTGCGGCGTCAAACGTAAGGAACGAAGCGACAACACAAACGAGACTCCGTGATCCTTCCAGCGGGGGGAGCCGCAAAATCTCGCCTTGATCAACGTCTTGCACGTCGCTTCCGTCACGCCTCGGAATCTCCGGCGGAAACGGTTTTCGACCGGCTTCGTGCCGTCGACGAGCCCAACTCGCGATGCTCCTCGAAGGCATCGATTTCAACAACGTCAAAAAACGGAAAAGATTTTCCAAAAAATCCGCCTGATTCCGCATCTCCCCTATTGCGCCTTCCGGATATTGCCGTCCGGAAATACATGGACCACTTGCCGCTCGCGCGACAGTCGAAACAATTGTTTCGCCGGGCGGGCGCCCGGCTTTGATGGAAAACGGGTCTTTTTTGGCAAAATTTTCGGATTATTTCGGATTATCCTGGCCAACGTCCGGAATATTGCCGATATTGCGGTCTGGATGGGATGTACGTTTTATAACGAAGCCGGTTGGGGCGCGGGTAAACGCTGTCCGTTCAGTTCGCCCCCTGAAAAACGACACGGAACCTTCGGTGCGTCGTTTCCGGTGGGCAGGCTGCCCCCAATATCGGCTTTGGAAAATCTTGGTGGTTTTCGGGATACAACCGGAAAGGATTCCTGCATGAAATCGATGTCTTCATGGTCGCCGATGCGAAAATACGCCCTGTTTCTTCTTGTCGTGTCCCTGCTTGTATCGACCGGCGGCTGCCAGGCGCTCCTGACCGCGATGATCATGATCAAGGGGACGGACACGGAGCCGAAATTCGACATCCTCCTGCACGACAAAAAGAAAGTCGTCGTGGTCTGTCAATCGCTCGCGCGGGACCAGTACCGCAACGAAGCGGTTCCACGGGATATCGCGCGACAGGTCACGGACCTGCTCGACGCCAACGTCAAAAACAACAAGCTCGAACTCGTTCCCTGCTCCAACGTGGAAGTCTGGATCGACAATTGCGACAATCGTTTCGACTCGTTCCGTGAAGTCGGAAAGGCGAAAGGAATCGAGGCGGACATCGTGATCGGGATTGAAATTCAGGATTTTCGCGTAACGGACCCGCGCTCGCCGACGCTCCTCCAGGGCAAGGCGAACATTCTCGTGAAAGCGATCAATTGCGAAGACGGAAAAATCCTGGCGCGGGAACAGATGCGGATCGTCGATCCGCCGAACATGCCGCTTTCCAGCAGCTATGTCAACGAACATGTTTTCCGCGCCAGTTTCGTGACGGTCGTTTCCCAGCAGATCGCCTGCCTCTTTCATCCGTATGACGCGAAGCGGCTCAACCGCATGGATGCGGATTCGCTCGGCATGCATTGATTCCACGGGCAACGCGATGAAAACGTACAGTTGGTCAAGTCCGCCTGCCGCACTCACTCCAGCCCTTCCAATGCGAAAACGTATTCCCGTTGATCCGTTTTCACCGTCATTGTTTCCTTCGACCGGCCCAGGGTGTACTTTCGCGGAATCAGGGAGGGTGGTTCATTCGTGCCGACTTGTGCGCCCTGCTTTTTGAAGGAAATAACGTAATCTCCGGGGACGGCCCCCGCGTACAGGGAACTTGTAATCAGGTCGGCCTTTCCTTCGGCATTCGTCACGCCCCCGGCCCCCCATTTGTTCGCCGCTTTATCCGCGGGAGTCAGGTAAACGCCGACGCCTTCCATGATTTTTTCCCCGAACGTCACAACGACGGTACAGGGAGTCAATTCCGGCAGGTCGGCAGGCCGTTTCGGTCCGCGACGGCAACCGTTTCCCGCGACGAGGAAAATCGACACGATCAGGGCGATGATCGCGCGATGAAATAGCGAGCGATGAAATATCTCGTAACGAAAGATCGTCGTAGGCGGTTGAATGGAAACCATGTTTCAGTCCGGAGATCGATTAATTATAGACCCGCGAAAAAATTTTTGACCGGCACTCAAGCCGTCCCCGCGCGCCGTATGGCGGAAGTGCAGCGCGGCTTCCTCCGTCGCCGCTACGTTCNNCAAAAAATTTTTCCAGATCAGTACAGCGTGGTTTTGGATTGGCCGGAATCGATTTTTCCCCAATTCCGCCAATTCGATTGGGCGACCGCATCGGAAACGAAATGGACGCTCCCGTCGCCGAAAAGCGCGTTGACGCCGCCCGCGTGAAAACTTCTCGCGGCGTAATACCCGTAGACCGAGCGTGTTCCCCAGTCCGGGTGAAGCGGATTCGGCGTGCTGTAGGTACAGAACAACGTCGTCGGCCCCCTGGCAACGATCCACAGATATCCGCGCCAGCCGTAAAAATCCGTTTCCGCGGCCGTCAACGCATCCAGATCGGGATCGACCGGTACGCCCAAGGCGCCCTGGTGGTTTTTGAACGTCGCATTCATTCCCATGTCGGCCGCCAAAGCACAGCGCAGATAAGGCGATTCGCCGGGGTGTCCCGGTGCCGTCCCCAACGGCGTCCCGTCGCCGACGATTGCCTCGCTCATGACGACGACATGGCTCGTTCCGTCGGACATCGATTCGAAACCGGTGGAAGAATCGTGGTAAAACGTCCCGTCGGTCCGGAAAAACAGGTCGTAGTTGACGCCGGTCGCGGAGCCGATACAGAACATATAGTTGTTCGTCGCCGTCGGCGTCGCCGTGGTCGCCGTCNNCCCGCCGTATTGTTGCAGGCAATCGTCTCCATCAGGTTGGGAGCCGGATCGGAAGGACAGCGGAATCCGGCAACGGGAACCTGCGAAGCCATGCTCAGCGTATCGGCCACCGCCGCGTCGTACGGTGTCGCACACTCGCGAAACAGCCAACGCAACGCCGTGTCTCCTTGCGGCACGCTGTCGTACAGCGCCGCCTGGTCCATGTACGGCAACGCCCGGAAATGG
>DOMV01000076.1 GCA_003509805.1 Planctomycetaceae bacterium | reverse complement strand
TACCGGAACGCCCGCCCACCGGACACAACACTGCCCGAAGGGCAAACGGGCGGACCGGCCGAAAAACTGAACCGGCTTCGGTATAATGCCTCGGAGAATGCGTTGCGGCGAGTGTTCGCAACAAACAGGCTGCACCAAACAACCAATTTCACCGCGTTTCCGGTATACCTGCGACTGAATCGGTTTCCGTATTGAAGGCGATTCCGAAAGCCGGGGTTTCCAATCAAGACAACGCGAAAGAATGTTGCCAGGGATTCTTGAGATTTATAAAATTTTGGATATTTTTTCGCAAGAGTATTGCTTTCCACAGTCGATCATGGTACCATTGAAGTGTGCCCTACGGGTATTCGTGAATTTCGGGTTTTTCAATCCGGTGGAGCCGATAATTTGTCCGATGGGAACCTGTAACATTTAGCGGCAGCGTGTATAGTCGCTTACCGACCATTTTTCGTAAGTGGGGTCGCGAATCACACAATCCGCTGGTCAGGCGCCCCCTTGATCATTCGGGCTCCCAATTTCGATTTTTCCTTCACGAATACGCCGGGGGCTTTTTCTTTTTCGGGAAGCGGCAGGCTGAATCCGGCGTTTTCGGAGTGTGTCGGAGATCGTTTCTCCACCGAAAGGTGGTGAAATTTCCCGAAGCTGGATCCGGTTACAGGGCAGGGCCGTTGTTTTTTCTTACTTTTTCTTACGGCGATCGCGGGTCTTCTCTTTGGCCTTTTCCAGTTTGCGTTGTTCGCTCGCCTTTTCGTTGACCTCGCGCCACATCTTTTTGAAGAACCCTTCTTCCTTGGGCGGTTCCGGGCTTACGGATCGGGAAGGCCGTTCTTTCTTTTCGAGTTTCTTTTCCGTCTTGGTGTCGACGAAGGTCGTGTCGATGGTCTCGCCTTCGGCCGGTTTCGGAGCCTTCGGGATGAACTGCCGTTCACCCAACCCCCAGAGTGTCGAGACGATGAAGTAGACGCACAGTCCGCTGGGCATCTTGAAGAAGAGGAGCCCCATCATGGGCATCATGATGTTCATCATGGTCCGTTGCATCCGCGACTGCTCATCGGTCGGCGGCGGCATCATGACCCACTGCTGGATGAGGAACAAAACGATAGTCAGCATCGGCAGCAGATTGAAATACGGTCCGAGATAGAACATGCCTTGCCCGGTGTTGAAGCCGGACCAACCGAGTGAATTCCAGAAGTTCCCCCAGTAGAAAAGCATGTCGGGCCCCGAAAGGTCGTTACACCACCGAAAAGCGGGCGAAACGAGTGAGACGCCGTACAGTTCGACGTCGATCGAAAGCGCTTTGTACAGCGCGACGAAAATCGGGAGCTGGATGAAGAGGCCGAGGCAGCCGCTTGCCGGATGGAACTTGTGTTTTTTCCACAGTTCCTGTTGCGCCTTCATGAACGCTTGGGCGTCGTCCTTGTACCTTTCCTTGAGGACGGCAACCTCGGGAGCGAGTTGCTGCATCTTGATTGCGCTTTTCGCCTGTTTTTTGCTGAGCGGGAAAATCAGCAGTCGGACAAGGATCGTGAGCAGGATGATCGCCATCCCGTACCCGAACCCGAGACCGTGGAAAACATGGAGGATGCCGAGCATCGGGTAGACGATCCAGGCGAACCAGCCGTAGGAAAGCGTCCCTTCCAGGCCGTATAGGGAAAGCACAGCCGGATTCTTGGGGCCGGCGAAGATCGTGTATTCATGCCGGAGAATGTTCGCGGCGTTGTCTGCGGCGTTGTCTGTGGCGTTGTTTGCGGCGTCCGATTCCGGGGCGGCCGCCAATTCCTTTTCCATGCTGATAAGCCGGAAGGAGTTGTTCGTGAGGAGCGACCAGTTGCCGACTTTCTTGCCGACCCGGATCGGGAAAAGGCGGGACACCCATTGTTCGGAATCCCCGGAAGGCCGGTTCGGGATCATGGTGCATTGGAAGTACGTCGAATCGACGCCGATGTAATGGGGCGTTTCATTTTTCCAGGCTTCGGAAATCGCGTCGTAGCAGATCACGTTATTGGAGATGACCTCGGCCCGGCTTCCGGGCAGGTGAACGACGATGTCGCGGATGCCGTAGCTTCCGAACTCCGGCCCGGATTTTCGGGAATACCAGNNCGTCCAGTTGGTAGGACACCCGGTGCGGTTGCGAATCGAGATTCCGGATTTCAATCCCCAAAGTCAGGTGGTACGCGGCAGAGCGCCCGTTTTTGTCGATCCCGATTTTTCGTCCGGCAACCTGTTCGCCCTTTTTTCCGGTCGTGTGTTCGAGTCGATACCGCTTGATCATCTCGATCTTGAACCGGGGAATCGTCTTGCGGAAGACGGCTTCTTCCGGCGTCGCGGAAACGAGTTCCCAGCAGCCGCGTCGCAATTCGACCTGGGCCAGCTCGTCGCCGAGCGAGGGATCACGAGGCACGTCGACGCTGCCGCTCGTTTTGTTGCCGAACGATTCCGGCATTCCCAGCTTCGCGCCGTCGTCGACCTGATACAACGTCGTCAGGAAGGAAAGCTGGTCGCTTTTTTCGATGTCGAAACCGCGCAGGCCGCCGAGGGCGACGTAATCGTCGTAACCGTTCGGAGTCGTTTCGGGCCGGACGATGTCGATCGGTGCGAAACCGAGTTTCACGTCGATTTCCTCCGGTTTTCCGTCCCGAAGGACATGGAGACGAACCGAATGCTCCGGTTTCGTTTTGAGCAGGGCGTCGCGGAGTTCGTGATACGAACCGATCGGTCGCGTATTTCCGGGCTTTTGCGTTCCCGGGTCGAACGGCTGGAAAACGGTAATCAGGTCGCCCGGCCTGAGTCCGGCTTTGGCGGCCGGGGTTCCG
>DOMV01000365.1 GCA_003509805.1 Planctomycetaceae bacterium | reverse complement strand
CCGCCTTCCGTGGCCGGGATTTCGCGATTCCCGATGATGTGGTCCAGTTGGCCCTGCCGACGCTCCGGCATCGGGTCGTCCTTTCCGCCGAAGCCGAAATCGAGGGCCAACAGGCCGATACCTTGCTCACCCAATTGATTCGAAGCGTCGAAGTTCCGCGTGTGTGATACCGGGCGAGCCGGACGCCCGCACTCGGTTTCGGTATACGACGGCGTGATGTCCATTACAGTAACGGGGAAGAACACATGGAGAGATTTGCATTGAAGATACTTGTACGGTTTATCGGATTGTCGGTATTGTTGCTCGTTCCGTTGGCCCCGGCCCGGGAATCGACGGAGGAACGGCTTGAAGCCCGGGAACAGGCGGAAGAACAGGCCGAATCGATCCGCTCCGGGGAAAATGCCGACGCGAAACCGGCCTTTGACAACGTTCCGCTCGGCAAGGAATTGGTCGTTTTTCGCGGACACGGCAGCCCGGTCAATTCGGCGGTCTTTTCACCGGACGGCAAACAAATCGCGACCGCCTGCGGCGGGGCCGGTTCCAAGGATTATTCGGTTCGGCTCTGGGACGCCGAAACAGGCAAGGAAATCCGTAAATTCGAAGGGCATACCGACCGGGTCAATCAGGTCGCCTTCACCCCGGACGGCAAGGAGCTTGTTTCGGTGAGCGACGACAAGACGGGCCGGGTCTGGGAAATCGCCACGGGACTCGAAAAATTCAAGCTGGTCGACCATCTCGCCGAGGTGAAATGCGTCGCGATCCACCCGGAAGGCAAATTCGCGATGAGCGGCGGCCGCGATTGCCTGATGATCCGTTGGAATCTCCAGACCGGCAAACGGACCCATGCCAAGCGGGCGCATCTGAGCAGCGTGATGGCGATCGCTTATTCCCCGGACGGCAAACAGGTCGCAACCGGCGGCCGGGACAACCTCGTGCGCCTCTGGGATGCGGAAAAAGGGGCCGAACTGGGCTGGTTCGGCGGTAAATTGCTCAAAGAGGATTTGACGAAACAACCGTCGACGCTTCCCATCGGCCACACCGGCTCCGTCCTGTCCGTCGCCTTTTCGCCGGATGGAAAACGCCTGCTCAGCGGCGGATACGACGGAACCGTCCGCCTGTGGGATGTGGAAACCACGTTTCCGTTGCTGACTTCGGAAGGCCAGAAAGCGCCGGTCTATTCCGTCGCCTGCTCCCCGGACGGCAAACGGATCATGGCCGGAAGCGGCGCCTTCGTCGCGCGCGTTTGGGATATCGAATCGGGAAACGAAGAGCTGCTTTTCGACGGGGGAACGACTTCGGTTCTCTCGGTCGCCTTCTCCCCGGACGGTCAAACGATGCTCATCGGCAGCCGGGATAGAACGGCGAGAACCTGGTGCGCACCGTAAACGTCTGGAATACGGAAAACCATTGGAATACCGTGCAATTCGGAAGCCGGTACCGATCCGCGAACAACTTTTGAACGTTGTCGCCGTCGTATCGACACTGTGCATCGACACTGTGCATCGACACCGTGCCGGAGATGTGGCCGCCGGTTTTTCCTCAATCGATCACTTCGACCGCCAAATCGATTCCGGGGCGATCTCCAATCGTTTACGGGCCCGGTCGATATCCCGATAAAATCGTTTTGCGTCCGCCGGGTATCCCGCCGTGGGTCGAAGCGATTCGACTTCGCGGCACCAAAACGCGTTGAACGCCCTCATCGCCAATTCACGCACATATTTCGATACCATCGACGCGAGCGCCGTTTGCGGATGCCGTTCCCCTTGCGTTTCGAAATGGATTTCCAACCGGCGATTCCGCTTGTCGCATAACCGGTAAACGCTGCTTTCGCGTCCTTCCGCGACGATTTCGATAAACGCATCGGGAAATCGCTCGTAAAGCGGAGCCGCGTACCTGTTCCGTCCCCCGTGTTTATCGGCAAAGACGATCACTTCCCCACCCTCGGGCAGGGTCCCGATCAACTCGCACATCAAGGCCAGTGTTTGCCGTGTCAAAAGCGTACTTTTGTTGCCATCGGTTTCAAGCAATCGATTGAACGACGCAGCGTGGATGATTCGGCTGCGAACCGCTTGCAACATCTCAAGGCCCGCGGCGATCCGCGATATGACTTCGGGCGCCGCGTCGATGGGAACGACTTGATTGAAATCCCGTTCCCAACGTTCTGCCGGAACAAGGGAACCGAGCGATTCGTATAACGTTTTCCCGTCGTTCGGGATGCGACCGTCGATCGCCTGTATCGCTCCAAGAACCCCTTGTTCCAGGCGAACGAGCGAACCGTGCGACGTGTAAAGCCGCTTGGAATCCCCGAACATCGGGAATGCTCCCGGATCGGGCGCACCTTTCCAAAGGGATGCGGAAACGACCAGCGGCCCCAGATTGGAACCATAACCGGCTTCATCGATTCCCAAGGTATGCTGATATACCGTAAACGGCATGATAATCCTCCCGCGAACAATCGCNNGCCTGCCGCTCGAACGATCCGCGCAAATGCTTGCATTAACAAAAGTTGTGGCAAACGAGTGCGGCAAGCAGACTTGGCCGAATGTCCGTTTTCATCGCGTTTCCAGTATACATCAGGCGTTGTAAACCATAAGGTTTGCGACGCCTTTCTTTTTCCCGATGCGGTTTCGGGGCTTTCCCTATCGGGCTCAAGCAGTCCCTCGGTATAAACCGGGGAAAACACCATGATTCTCCAAGATGCAAAAGTAGGCGCCGCCACGATACAGAGCAGGGAAAGCAAGCTGGATCGGATGCAGGACCACTTGACTGCCCATTTTGACCGCTGGATCAGGGAGCAGAACCACGAATGGCTCCAGCGGATTGCCGCTGAAAAGAAGACCGCGAAGAAATCGCCGAAGTGATCGCCCGTCGATGCGGATGGCTCGGCAGAGGAACTCATTCTCAACCAGCGGTTTACGTCTGCCCGGAAAGCCGGCGACGGGCAACGTCAACAGGGCGTCAGCGGTTTTCGGGCGGAAAGAGTTCGGCGGCGGCAAGACCGCTCCGGACGGCCCCTTCCATGGTCGAAGGCCAATCGGTTTGCGTCCAATCGCCCGCAATCGCGAGATTATGGATTGGAGTTGCCTGCGAGGGCCGGAATGCGTAGATATCCGGATGAGGCGAGAAAACAGCGTCGAATACGGTTGTCGTCCTCCAATGGAGCACGCGAAACGGATCGCCGGGTCGTTCAAATGCTTCCGGAAAAACCATTCGCATTTGATCGAGAACGCGGTCGATCAACGGTTCGTTTCCCGCGGCGGTCAATTCGGAATCCGAGAGCAGGCGATGGGATGCGCTGATGACGACCAGATGGTAAACGCCGAGCGGGGTCTCCTTGTTTTCGGTTGTCTTGCCCTCGGTCGACTGATCTTCGGTCGACCAAGCGGGAATCCGACCGGGAGCGGGGGCAAAAAGGACTTGACCGGGCCCGCCGAGCGTCGCACAAAACGCCTTGTCACCGGGAAGAATGCGCCGGTCGCACCACAGGTGAACCGACGTGACCGCGCCCGGTTCGAAACGGGCAAGATCAAGCATGTCCGCAAACGATTCCAGGCCGGAATCCTCCAGCAGCCGCCAGATCCGGTGCGATGGAATCGTCGAGATGTATCGGTTGAAAGACCGTTTCGTTCCGTCGGCCAACTCGATCCCAATGATCCGGCAGGCGACCGGCTCGACATCGGCATCGATATCGACGGGCCACGTACAGGCTTCGTCGGCGTAATTTTGCCACAACAACTTCGCGACGCGGGCTCCGAGGTGAACCCGGACATCAAGCCGTTCAAGGGCTTCTTGGGCGGCCTCCCCGTAAATCGAGCGAAGCGGACGATTCGGGACATGCGCGGAAATCGCCTGAACCCCGTTGAGCAGCGCATCCTGGACGACTTTTCGCACGGCCTGGAGGCAGACGGTTTCGACGGTGTCGCTGAGCGTACTCAACACGAGCGGGGTCCAGAATTTCGCGATGGAAGCGTCCGAGGCTCCTTCACGCCGCAACCAGTCGATCAACACCGTCGGTTCCGGGGGCGTCGCCATTCGGCCGGGCTGTGTTTTACCGAGTTTCCGTAAAAGCAATCCGGTCGCAACCCGGTCGCGAAACGGCAGAAAGGGCATTTTCAGGAAGGCGGGGACCAGTTGCCAGCGATGCGGAAGAAAAGGCGAGGCGGTCATCTCCCAACGCTTTCCCTCGCCGGCAACGAAGGAAATCGAATCGGCCCGATCGAAAAACGGCGTGAGACCGAGCCGTTCATTCAATTCCAACGTTTCCCGGCAACAGCCGAGGAGGATATGCTGGCCGTTGTCGATCCATTGCCGCGATTTCGGTTCCCGCATCGACGCGAGACGTCCGCCGAGGGTTTGCGCCCATTCGAACAACTCGACA
>DOMV01000297.1 GCA_003509805.1 Planctomycetaceae bacterium | reverse complement strand
ACAGCCACATAAGACGTAAACATAGTTCGAGTGAATATCAGTTAAAAAGGGCTTTTAGGAGTAGGCTGTCACGTTGTCAGCCTACATGGGCGAAAATAATCAGCATTGATTATCAGGCGATTACTGGATTTTGTATAAGAAATTTATGCAACCAAACGCCCCTGTCCGGGGTGATCGGCTATTCGCTGACCAAGGTCGAAGGTTAGCCGCTTGCAGCTAAGCACGAAGCTGCTGACAATGAGGTGGAGTGATGGCTTTGTCTTTGACTTCGTCCGGGGCAGGATGCGTCTTGGATAATCTGCAAAATTTTCGGTTTTCTCTCGACTTTTACTACCTTTGTCCAACAATTAACGGCTGTAACATATATTTTAGTAATGACACTGATCACTTCGATTATTTCATCGCTTTTTACCCTGCTGTTTTTCGGTGGTAATTCTACCGTTGAACAGAAAAAAATAAATGTTCAGGTTAACGATAACCTTGAATTCATGAGCAGCCTGTTGCTTACGAGCGACTATAATAAAATAACAAAGCCTCACATTGGTTATGGGTTGATGACGGAAGAGAGCAATCCATATACGGATGCGATAAACGGCTTTTTTTTACCGTATCGAACATCGGCAATCTACGATCGGATAGAGGCGATGATCCCGAATGGCTTCACTTTTTCGCGGCCGGTGGAACTGATGTTGGCATTGGGTGATTCAAAAGATTTTTCTCTGCAGTATCCTCTTTCTGAGTTGTGCGTGCAATATTGTGGAGGCATGGAACAAATAGACTCCCTGTTGCGGCAATTACATGATTTTTCAAAAGAGACCGATTATTTCGAATTCTTCGAAACGGTAAAAGCTTATTATGACCCCTACCTGCAAAAAGCAGACAGTTGCCTTCAATCACTTCCGTTTGTTCCTTTGGTTGAGGATTTTTATGGCAAAGCCCAGCATTCCTATAATTTTGTACTGTCGGGTTTGATGGTCGGTGATTTCGGATTAAGTTTTCCGGCTGACGATACTGCGCCTTTGGATCTGTTTTCTGTTCACTCATTGGGTGATATCGATAACGTTTTATCCGCCGGCCTGATTTTTCATGAATTATCTCATCCGTTTATCAATCCATTGACCCAAAAATATTGGCACATAGCGGAGAACTATTCCGATGTTTATGAACGGTTGAAGGTGTACAAACTTCCAGGTTTCGAGTCCGGATACGGTGATTGGCAGGAGTGTGTCAACGAGCATTTGGTAAGGGCTGCAACGATCCATTTCCTTTCGAAAAGCGGACAGGAAGAGGAGGCAAACAGAAATTTGGAAAACGATTTAAATCGTGGGTATAAATATATACCGGCGATCCTGGAGTTGTTTGTGCAGTATGACCATAACCGGGAGAAGTATCGCACATTGGAAGAATTTTATCCGATGCTTTTGAATGTTTTTGGGACTGAAATCTGAAATTATCAAGACAAAAGGAACTCACTACCTTTGACTTCGAAGGAAACGGAATCATGGAGGATGAAAACATAGCGACCAGGAAGCACGGGTTCGGCACCGCGCCGGTTTTTTTTACCTCCGTTTCGTCGATCCTGGGGGCGATCCTGTTCCTGCGCTTCGGCTACGCTACCGGGGTGTTGGGCTTCTGGGGGGCACTGACGATCATTCTGCTCGGCCACCTGATCACCATTCCGACCGCTCTGGCCATCTCCGAACTGGGCACCAATACCCGTGTCGAAGGCGGCGGTGCATACTTCATCGTCTCCCGCTCGTTCGGGCTGAAGATCGGCTCGACGATCGGCATCGCCCTCTTTCTGGCCCAGGCGATCAGCATCGCTTTCTACACGATCGCCTTCGCCGAAGCGTTCCAACCCCTGTTCGACTGGTTTTCGGGTCGTTACGGTTTTCAGTTGCCGCGGCAGGCGGTCAGTGTGCCGACCCTGTTGCTCTTCTCCTGGGTGATCCTGCGGCGCGGTTCCGGATCGGGCATGATCCTGCTCTACATCGTCAGCGTGCTGCTGGCGCTTTCGCTGTCCCTCTTTTTCCTTTTGGGTCCGATCCTCACGGCGTCGGTGCTCGGGGTGATCGTTTGGCGCAAACTCCCTTTCGTCGTTCCGGCACATGAACGGGAAATGTTCGCCGCCACGGGGTTGAACGTCCGTATCGGCACGGTCGAATATCAACGCCCGGATCGGCTCGCCTACCGTGACGTGCGAATCGTCGATCCGGAAACCAAAACCGTCCTTCTCTCATGCCCCGAAATGGGCGTCGCGTTTTTCAAATCGAAAAATTTGAAACGTTTTTACGTCGGAGAATCAGACCCGCCCGAACCGCCCGAAAAACCTGGAAGACCCGCGGAGGAACATCCCGAAACGACGGCGCGAACCACGCCTACCGACCGGACGAAGGAACGCGATACCGGTTCTTCCGGCTTGTTCGATTTTTTCAGCGATTACTTGCCGTTCCGCAAGCCGGTTTCCGGTTATTGGCGGATCACAACCCCGCGGATGGTCGTTCATTTCGACCGGATCGCGCCCCGACTCGGCGGAATGCAGTTGAAAGAGTATTTTTTCGGACTTCTGTCGCGGCGCCGCGGTCCGAACGACGCTCCGCTCGAATTCGCCGCCGATTCGATGGAAATCCGTTTTTCCCGATCGGCCCACATTCAAAAAGCCCTGCCCGAGGAAATCCGGGTGGAAATCCAAGCGGAAGTCGGGACAGCCTCGGCAACGGGAGCGGAAAACGGCGCGGGAGAGGGAACGGTCGAGTTGAAAACGGTGCGAGGCCGGTTCTTTTCCACGGATCAATCAAGCCGTTTCGACGTCGTTTGGTCGCTCCCCTATTTTCCGCCCGACGAATCGGCCTCCTTCAGCGCGATCCGGAGCCGTAGCGGCAGGGTCCCGACCACCCACCTGCGGTTTTCCGTCCCGGAAACGACCTCGGTTCCGGCGGCCCTGCTCGCGGCCTTTGTTCCGCTTTTCGAACCGCTCGGTCCGGGCTGCCGGTTTTGCGGGACGATTCGTTGCGATTCGTTGCCGGATGTTTCCTCCCAAACGGGCCTCGCGAAGGACGGCGATTGGAGCGTCCAATGGGACAAAGTCATGTTGCGGTCGATCGATCTGGGGCATCCGCGGCTCGCACCGATGTATTCCTCCTACCGGGTTTCAGGAACCGTCGAAGGACTCTATATCCATTCGGCGCGGTATTACGGAACACTCCTCGAAGCAACCGGTAAGGTGCAATTGGTCGGCGGAACCATTCAACGGGAACTGCTCGAACGGCTCGCCTCGCGTTTCCGGTTGATCGTCGCCCCGGAGGGATTCGTGGAGCGTTTTCCGACCGAAACCGTTCCGTTTGACGATTGCCGTGTCGATTTTCATTTGACGCCGCAGGGTGTCCATCTCCGGCCGGACAACCCCTACGGACTCTTGATTCAATCGCGCTCCGGGATGGAAGTGTACGGCCAGGCGACTTCCCACCCGGTCCCCATCCATGTGCTGTTGTCCGCGTTGGTCCGCGACGAAACGCCGGCCGTCCCGTTGACCCCCGGCTCCGGAAATATCCTGGGGCTCATCCAGGCCGACCCCGAACCGGCAACGGCCAACCCGGCTCCCCGATAGCGATCCGCATTCCTTCCACAACGGAATGGCGTACAAAACATGGACCTGATTCGATTGACCCCGCCCGGCCGTGGAGCCGTCGCGACACTGCTTTTACAGGGTAAATTACGGCGCGAATTACAAGGTAAATTACAGGGCGGATTACAGGGCGAATCGGCGATTGCCCTGCTCGAACGGTTCCTGGACCGCCCGATCGAATATGCCCCGGGACGGACTTTCTTCGCACGATTTCCCCTCGGTTCGGACGGCCATGCCGAGGAACTTGTCCTCTATCCCCGGTCGCCGGATTCCGTGCGTATCCACACGCACGGCGGGGAAGCGGTCGTTGCGGCCATTACCGAAATCTTGTGCTCGGCAGGGGTGCGAACGCTCGACTGGAGGGAATACCTGCGGCACGTGTCAGCGGGCCCGGACTGGAAAGACCCGGACTTGAAAGACCCGGACTCGAAAGGCCCGGGCTTGAAGCCGAAAAACGGCGTGATCGACAATGTGATCGACAACGTGATTGAAAACACGATCGAAAACACGATCGAAGCGGAAGCGCGGATCGCCTTGGCCGCCTGT
Source organism: Planctomycetaceae bacterium (assembly GCA_003509805.1). Lineage (GTDB taxonomy): Bacteria > Planctomycetota > Planctomycetia > Pirellulales > Thermoguttaceae > UBA8133. Next base: position 1,142 of record DOMV01000297.1, on the reverse strand, counting down.
CGGACCGAACGCACCGCGAAAATTCTACTCGATCAACTCGGCGGCGCCCTTCAAACGGCATTGGAGGAACGGCGGTTCGAGGAATTGTACCGCTGGTCGGCCCTCGGTTTACGGTTGACGGAACCGTTTCGCGTCGTCCTGGCCGGGGCGACCAATGCCGGAAAAAGCAGCCTGTTCAATGCCCTGCTCGGCTTCTCGCGCGGGATCGTCGATCCGACGCCGGGAACGACGCGCGACGTCGTTTCCGCCGAGACCGCCTTGGACGGTTGGCCGGTCCGCCTGGTCGATACGGCCGGATATCGCCCGGCCGGGGAAACGAGCGACGACCCGTTGGAACTGCTCGGCATGGAACAGGCACGGCGCGCTCTCGCCGAAGCCGATTTGATCGTCGAAGTCGTCGATGCGGCCACGGGAATTCGAATCGACGGATTCCCCGCCGGACGCTTGCTCGTCTACAACAAAACCGATCTTTTGTCCCCGGAAATCCGGGCGGACGACGGTGCGGTTTCTTTTGACGCGGTTTCCACCGGCGCGGTTCCCGTCAGTGCCGTGACCGGCGAGGGAATCGAGGTGCTTGCGGAACGTATCATTCGGGCACTTGTCCCGGAAAACCCGCCACCGGGAACGGCAATCCCTTTCACACCGGAATTGATCGCGCGATTGGCCGCCCTGAGACGAACATGCTGAGGCCGGCATACTGAGACGGGCATGTTGGGGCTGGTATGTTGAGGCCGGCATGTTGAAAGATACCGGAACTCCGGCGCCCGTCTGCGAAACGGTTCTTCACGAGCCGGGACTCCTATTCCAAGACGGCTTGCGGCGGAGGTGAGCCCGTTCGGTCAATCACGTATTTCCACGACGGAACGGATTTGTTCGATCATATCCCGGGTCGCAGCCTCGACGGCTTCCTGCCAGCGCGTTTCACCATACCGGGAAGCGTAGGGATCACGGCGGTGCGCGAAGAGAATGCCTCGCGAGTTGTTGATGATCGCCCCCAAACCGTTTTTATCGAAGGCGGCGGCGACGTCCTTTGCGCTCCCGCCCTGCGAACCGAAACCGGGAACAAGGAAAAGCGTATGCGGCATCGCCGACCTCAGTTCGAGAAGCTGCCGGGGCCAAGTCGCGCCGACGACCGCGCCGAC
>DOMV01000130.1 GCA_003509805.1 Planctomycetaceae bacterium | reverse complement strand
CACGGCCACCGGGGACATGTCCGCGACCGTCAGGAGCGCCCCGACCGAAAACATCAACAAAACGGCCATGAGCGTCGTGACGCCGAGATCCAGGTCTTTCGTATCATCCAAAGGCGTCCGGGGATTCGGCAACGCGTCCCTGCGAACATGGACCGACACATAGATGATCAGGTGGACCAAATGGGGAATGACGGCGACGAGCGTCAGGGAGAGCAGCCCGGCGAAAAGAATCCAGGCGCCGTATCCGACCGCCAACAAGCCGCAAAGCGTCCCGAAAACGGAAATCATCGGAAAGGTCCGCATCCCGGCCAAGCGGTTCCCGGTTCTCTCCCGCTGGATGCCGACCAGCAGTCCGAGAAGAAAGGAAAGCGCCAAACTCTTGAAAACGACCAAGTCCATGAGTGCCGACGTCTTTTGCGTCTTGTGCGTCTTTTGGGCCTAAAAACGGGAACCCCCGCGGGGTACACGCAGGATACACGATCCTGCCGGAAAATGCAATGGAGTGGAAATACGGAGTAGAAATACGGAGTGGAAATACGGAAATTGCGGATTGGAAAATGGATTGGAAAACGGACTGAAAAAGGGGCAACCGGGAACGTGGACGCACCTGTTTTACACGTATTTCACGTTCACCAGTTTTCCCGCCTGTTCCAGTTTGTCGATCAGGAGCGGAATCAACACTTTGCGCGAAAGGACGCCGCGCTGACGGAAGGAAATGTCTTCGTTGGCGTCGTTCATCGCCTGGCCGACGATGAAGTTGATCCGGTCGGCGACGTTCAGGAGGAGCCGCAATTCGGTGACCCCGCTGTCTTCATGCAATTTCGAAACGTCTTCGTCGAGGATGTTGTAAACCTGGTTGAGCGTGACGGCGCCCTCGGTGACCAGGTTGATCCCCCGGATCGCATATCGGGGCGGGGCGATCGCGCTCACCGGTCCGTTTTCCATTTCCAGCGGGACGTTCAGGAATTTCGAGACCAGTTTCGAGGTCGTGCCCCCGCATACGATTTTCAGGCCCGGGATATCCAGGAACCGCTTGACGATCTGCATGTCGTTGTCCCGGTCGAGCGGCGGGCCGGTAAAAATGTTGACCGTCTGGCCCACGCGGCAATGGGCGAGCACGACGGAACAATCGTCGCCGACGACCGTATGGACGCGGGGCGCCGTCACCGCGTGCGCCTTGTCCGGGGTGTAGGGCGAAAACTTCCTCGATCCCGCCGAACTCCTTGCCGGAACCGCCATGGAACCCTGTTCATGCAACCCTTTCCAGCGGAACAGCGCCTCGGCGTGGATTCTTTCCGGGATCAATGAGAATTTGATCCGCGAGGCGATGCATTCGTTGACGAACCGGACCACCCCGTCGATGGTCCATTCGCTTTTCGGGCCGTATCCGATCCCGGCCTGCGTGATTCCGTCGCTCATCAACAGGATTCCCTCGTTCGTGGTCAACTGGCAATTGCTCTCCACGGCGAGACCGCCGACGAGCGGAAAGGGCCTGTTGGCGAGCAGGGTCGCTCCGTGACGACTCACGAGAATCGGCGGCGGCGCGTCGTAGGAAAGAATGGTCGCGTTCCCGTCGGGCCGGATGCGTGCGACATTGAACGCCGCGAACGGTTTTTTCGGATCACGGGCATTTTCCATCGATGCGGCGACCGATGCGAACGCCTTGCGGAGCGTGAGCCCTTGTTCCATCGACTCGAAAATCCGCGCGACGCACATCTGGGCCGCGATATGGGCGCGAATTCCGCTCCCGATTCCGTCGGCACAAGCAAGCAGGGTTCCGAAATTCGAACGCCGGCTCTTGATGACGTCGCCGCACGGCATCCCGGTTTTCTTGGAACTCTGGACGGATTCGATTTCGACATGAATATAATCGGTCATGGTGCTCCAGGAGTTCCCGGGTCGTTTTTGATGCGGAGCGCGGTCGCCCCGGACGTTTGTGTCGGTTATCGGGGAAGCGACGTGAGGTAGGCGCCCATCTCCCGGTACAGTTTGGCCCAATCGTCGCCGAAACATTCCTCGAAATCCTTCTTCCGTATTTCAGGCGAATCGGGCGATGCAACCGTTTTCGTCCCCATTCTTTTGACGTAATTCATGAACTCATTCTTCCGTTTTTGCGAAAGGTAAAACACGAGCCCCCAGGAAAGCGCGTACGATTGGACCGCCGTATCCGGGTCGCGCAACGGGGCGTCCGTTTGAATCAGCGTTTCGATCGGCCCGGCGGAACGGACGACCGGCATGAACCGGAGCAGGACGGGCAGATGCCGGTCGTTGACCTTCAGGCCCTTGCTCCAGCCCGTGTCGGAGAACCGGTCGGGAACTTCGTGGAGGACGGCGAAACCTTCGCAGAGCCAGAGCGGGTACGGGGCGAGACGGTCGTGCATCCCGCAATTGAAACCGATCTGGTGCGTCGCCTCGTGAATGATCGTCGCGATGTTCTCCGCGGCCCCCTTGCGTTCGAGGAATTCGGCCAGTTGAGAACGCCGCAGCTTGCGTTTCTGGTCGGACAGGTACTGTTCCATCCCGGCCAAATCGCACAGGATCATCCGGTTCGTGTGTTTGTTGTAGTAGGCGGCCACCCCGAGCGACCGGGTATCGATTCCGGCATCCTCGAAGGCGTAACGACGAAATTCGTCCGGATTCGAAAAAATGACGGCGACCAACGGAAACTCATGCTTGTCGAGCTCGAAACCACGGCGTCCCCAGAATTTCGGGTAAAAATCATAGAGCTGCTCGAACAGCTTTTTCGCCCAATCCGCATAAGCCCGCGAAGTGTTGTAGACGATCACATACCGCTTCGTTTTTTGCGTACTGCCCGATTTTAACACGTTGAAACCGTTCGATTTCGGGAATTCCTTGAACAGTTCCGTTTCCAACTCGGCCGGCGTGAACGGCTTGAATTCCGCCGTGTCCCGGTCATGGTTCGAAATATCGGTTTTCGCGATCGGGTAAACCTGACCGTCCCGACCCTGCAAGACAAGGCCGTCCGCGAATCGATGCAGGACACGGCCCTCGACCTCTTTTCGCGTCCCGTCGACGGAAAACGTGATTTTATCCATCGCAAAAAGCGACGGAATCGCAACCAGCAGGATCGCCGGAAAAAGACAATACCGTAGACAGGGTCGTATATACCGAAGCCGGTTGAGTACACGTAAACACAGTCCGCTCGACCGCCCGTTTACTCTCCGAGCAGTGTTGC
>DOMV01000023.1 GCA_003509805.1 Planctomycetaceae bacterium | reverse complement strand
GGTTCGCTTTCGCTGACGAAGCGGTCGGCCTGGAAGAAGTCGTGACCGATTGGCCTGCCGGTCGCCTGCCCGCCGGTTGCCCAACTACCGGTTTCCCAAAAAGAGCCGGTTTCGACACTTGGGATTCCCCGGCCGTTTTCGCGGCAGGCAGGGCGAGCGCGGGATCGACCTTTTTCGTGTCGATCTCTTCATCGAGATCGTCCTCAACTTCCGACGTGGGCGCGAGAGAATCCCTTTCCGTCACGGTGGAATCCGACGTATCCACGGACTTCCAAACGGCTCGCGATTCCGTCTCCGCCGTCTCTTCCGCGAAAAGCAGGGATGCGCCCGCGGTTATAAAGACGGTTACGCCGGTCGTCAAAACAGCGGTTGAAAAGGCGGTCGCAAAAACCATGTAAAGCGATCTCGCCCATGCCGTGACCGAATATCTTGCCAGATGTCGCATTTTACCGATTTTGGTGCAAAGTTTGTATTCCCGCCAACCCTGTCAATCGTTACACAAAAACCGACCGACGCGGTGCTTTCGATACAATCGGCAAACTTGCTGGAAAACCTTGCGGAGAATTCCAAATATACTGGAAACGGGCTCCAACCGGTCGTTTCATCGCAAATATAGAAGCCGGAAAGAAGGCGGTCGAATTGACAATTGATAATGGACAATGGACAACGGGGGACGCAAGCGGATTCCTGACCGCAACGTTTGAATTGTGCATCTTCGTTATCAATTGTCAATTGTCAATTGTCCATTCCGCCCACTCCTTTCCGGCTGTTATTCCGGACGTTTTCAGGCCGTTTGAAGCGACCTCAGGTCCCGCGCAGCACCAGGTAGCTTTCATAGCGGCGCAGGTCGAGGCGGCCGTCGGCGACGGCATTCTTGATCGCGCAACCGTCTTCATGGGAGTGGGTACAATCGGGGAAACGGCAGAGATGTTCATAGGGCCTCAAATCGCGGAACAGGCCCGCAACCTCTTCCGGAATGATGTCCCACAGCATGAATTGGCGCAGACCGGGCGTATCGACGACATAGCCGCCGCCGGAAAGCCGGATCAACTCCGCCGTCGTCGTCGTATGCGTCCCTTTATTGGCCGTTCCGATATCGCCGACCCGCAGATCGAGCCCGGGGTCGATCGCGTTGAGCAAGGAGGATTTGCCGACGCCGCTCTGGCCGCTGACGACGCTTTCCCGGTTGCGCATCAATCGGCGCAGACGGTCGATTCCCATGCCGGTTTTCACGCTGACAAGCAATACCCGGTACCCCATCTGGGCATAAACGCCGACGACCGGCTGGAGTTCGGCCGGATCGACGAGATCGACCTTGTTGACGACGATCACCGGCAACAGTCCGGCCTGCTCGGTCGTGAGGAGCATCCGATCGATCAGGTTCGGCTTGAAATCGGGCTCCGCGGCACTGGAAACGATCAGTACCTGGTCGATATTCGAGACGATCACATGCTTGCGGTATCGGCTGGTACGGCACAACGTCCCGGTTCGCGGCTCGATTCGTTCGATCATGCCTTCGAGCCGGTTCGGCTGTTCGGCGTCGCGGAAGAGGACCCGGTCGCCGGCGACGACGACATGCCGCTGGTCGGTCGAAAGCGTTTTCAGTATCCGCCGCGTCGTGCATGTGTAGAGCCGGCCGTCCCCGGTTTCGACCGTGCTGTTGAGGCCGTGAACCCGGATGACGCGGCCTTCCATGCAGGCTTCCGTATCGACGCTCGGCAGCACGGTCCCGTCTTCCGCCCGCTCTTCGGAGATGACGGTCCGATAACGGCTGAGGTTGCCTTTGCCGCTGATCCGTTCCGCCGCCGTCGTTGCGTCGCCGTCGAACGATTCGTGATCGTACTCCCGGGTAAGATCGTTGTTTCGCGCCCGACCGGTACGGTTCTTGCGGAAAGCAACACGGACTTTTTTGGCTTTTTTCGCAGACATGTACTGAAGGGATAAGGGGAGAAGGGACAGGGAAGAGGGAAGAAATTGTCATTGCGGGACAATGCGATTCAGCCGTCCTGTACTGCAAGCCATTGAAATTTCCCGAAGCCGACGATTCGGGAGCCCGCCCATCGGGAGCAACACTGCTCGGGGAGTAAACAGGCGGTTGAGCGGGNNTTACCCACGACTCAACCGGCTTTGGTATATCAATTGTCAATTCCGCCCGCCTCCTTTTTCGGCTTTTATTTCGGACGTTTTCATGCCGTTCGAAGCGTCGTCAAAACATGGGAGGAAATCACGCCCCCAGGACGACCGGTTTCGGCGGCAGGCTGCGCCGTGCGTCGATTCCCTTTTCCTGTTCCGATTTCTTCGTCGTCAGTCGATTGGAAACGAACGATTCGACGACAAGGCCGATCAGGACTAAAACGAGGAAGAAATCCCAAAGGCCCGTGCCGCTTTTCAGTTGATCGAAGGTCGAATCCATCGCGTCCCCCGGTTTTGTGAATACCAGCGGCGTATCGGCGAACATTTTCTTGAAACCCGCCTCGTCCATCACGGCGGCGTCGATTTCGTTCGGGTCGATGTTCACGGAAAACGGTATCTGCATCTGCCGCCGGATATCGAGCGGGCGGAGCAGGTAGACGCCGATCTGGTATGTTCCGTCGTACATGAACTGCCGGGTTTTCCCGTCGACGGTCTTCACCCCGGCCAATTTGGCAAGCTCATGCCGTTCGACCGCCCCGGTGGGCGGAATGATCTCGACGGTCGTCGGGGTTTCGTCCTCCTTGAACGTAAAGGTGAGCGGATTGCCCGCCGTCGTCTGGAGCCGCGTCTGTTCGATCCCCGCCAACTGGAAAACCATCTGGTTGATCATCGGGACGAAAATATGCTTCAACGGCAAATTCGTCCAGGAAACATGCACGTTCGCGCCGAGCATCGTCACGGTTCCCTGGCCGACGCGGTTTTGAAGAATGAACGGTTCCCCGTCGTCGAGCCGGGCAAGTACGGGAACCGGTACGGCGGAGGCGACCGAAAGGTCGAAGGGGATCCGTTTGTAAACAAGCACCGAGGTATACAACTCGCGCGGCCGCAGGAGATTGCGGAACGGGGGATACTGTTCGTCGAGCATTCCGATCGACCAGCTTTCCCTGCCGTCGGCGAAATCCGGCGACTGAATCTGTTTGATCGGGGCCGGAAGCAGTTTTCCCTGGAACTGGTCGTTGAGGGCGTTATAGGGTTCCGCGTACATGTTGTCGCCGGCGGCCCAGATCAGGTTTCCCCCCCGTTCGACATAGGTCGCCAGTCGTTCCGCCGTATCCTGGTCCGGGGCGGGCATGTTCACGCAAAACACGGCCGCATAGTTCGCGAGCGGTTCGCCGGCCAGTTCCTCGGGCGTCAGCGTGGTCAACCGGATCGGCGAAATCCCGCCGGAACCGGTCGAAAGCGCCGATTGGAGATAAAACGTGTCTTCGAGAAACGCGACCTCGTGCTTCGCCCCTTTGACCAACGCGACGGGAATCCCCTGATCGACCTCCAGCGCGAAAAACAGCTTGTCGTCGTACTTGTTTCCGTCGCTGCCGACAAGCCGGACTTCGCCCTTGTGCAAGCCGCCGCGGTCGAAGACGATCGTGAAATCATGCCGTTCCTCGGCGCCGGGGGCCATCGCGACGTCGCTGCCGGCATACTGTTGCACCCCGTCCACGTAGACCTCGATCCGTCGGTTCTGCTCGATATTCGACTCGTTTTTCAAGCGAACGGAGATCGGGATCGGGACCTGCGCGATCGGCAGGGCGCTGCGCATGTCGAGCCGCAGGAGCGCGACGTTCGGTTTCGGCGATTCCGCGCAATTGACGACGATGATCGGGATTTTCGCCGCTTCCGAAAGCT
>DOMV01000313.1 GCA_003509805.1 Planctomycetaceae bacterium | reverse complement strand
TAATTTCCAAAAGCGTCCGCGAGGCCGGAAACGATCTTGCGATAAATTTTCCGCTCGTCGAACAGGCCCGAAAACCGGTCCGTCCCGCCGCCGTGAATCGCGTCGATTTCATTCACAAGCAGCGTTTGCTCAAGTCGATTCGCATCAAAAATGCCCGGCAGAGATATGCTTTTCATATTATCGTTTCGGCAATTAATACCATTGCGTACACAAACTACCGTCAATATCTTGTCGGGCTTGTGTTCCGTCCAAAATCGTCTGCCGCAGCCAGATGCCGACGCTTTCCCCGGCCATGATCGGGCCGATGAAGGCACTGCGCACCGCGTCGTCGTAGCAACCGAAGTCCACTCCGGCAGGCTGGATATTTTCTGTTACGGGATCGCTGAAGAAGCCGTTTTCTCCCGGTAATTCGAGGCCGAGATCGATATCCGACGCGGGAACGACGACATGCGCCGTCGTCCATTGCTGGGCCTGACAATCACGAAAACCACGCACGGAGGTCGCCGAGGGCGTGGCGTATCTTTCTCCGCCGACCATAATTCCGTAACTCGTCGAGAACGAAAAATTCGTGAGCCACTTTTTCAAAATCAACCGGCCTGTCGCATCGCCGTTCGTCCAACTTCCGCCGGTCAGTCGTACCTGATCCACGACGGCAGTGTAGTTCGTGCTGGCGGAACTGACAATCGTCATGCCGGGTTTGATCTCCTTGAGTCCATCCTTAAAATCGACCCATCCCCACTGAACGGGCTTCGTGTAAAGCGAGTTGCCGCTACGATAATCGACGTAACGCAAATCGCCCTGGCCGTTGTTGACCGAAATGTTTTTGACCCAGAAACCGCGCGTCGGCCAATCGGAAGCGTTCGTTACGTTAATGGTCTGCGAAGCGGTCGGCGAAACGCTGTAACTGCTGGTCGGCGTGGTGTTCGTGCCGGGCGGCCTGCCCGTCCAAAACATCATGCCGGACACGACGTCTTCGGGATCGGTCGCCTTATTTTTGAGCGGAAATAGATGGTAGCGAGTGCGACCGACGCCGTCGTTCGTCTCGTACCCTTCGAGGTTGGGCAGCATGTTCCCCTTGGGCATCGTGAGCGTCAAGTTGTCCGACCGCGACGAGGATGTCGACAAACTGGCAAACACGACGTCGACGACGATGTAGCCCAACAGGTCGGGCGTGAACAGCACCAAATTCTGTACATCATGCGTGATCTGGACTTCCGGGCCGTAGTCGCCGCTCGTTCCCATGCGGATTTTCAGCGTCTTTATGTTACTGGAATTCGTGTAATAAAGCTGTAAGGTGCCGACGCCGAGGAGCGGCGAAATCTTTTTGAGCGTGACGCCGGTCACGTTGGTTCCCGTTACGATTTCGATTTCCGGCTGTTTGCCACCGGCCAACATGCACAAGACTTCCTTCGTCGAGGCTTGTTTTCCACCGGCGAACAGGATGAATTTGTCGCCGGAAACCGGCATCGTCGGGAGCGGAGCGGAAAGCGTCAAATTGTCGGTTTCTTTGTTTCAATAACGTACATGAAACGTCTTNNGCGCCGTCCCAAAAGCCGGTCGCCTCGGAAATGTTATTGACACGAAAAACCATCGCGCTCGTGATGCTGTGGACGGTCCGCTCCGTCGGTGTCCCGTCTGTGGCGAGACCTTTCGAGGCGTAATGAATACTGATTTTTTCGGGAGTCGGGGTCGGCATGGTATAGGGAGGCTTCAGGAGTCAGGCTTCAGGCTCCAGAAAAAGAAGCGTGAAATGACTTTGTAAGCCCAAAAAGGGTTGAATAAAAAACTGAAGCCAGACGCCTGAAGTCTGAAGCCTCACAAAACACGAAAAGTTAAATTTCCGCTCTCCACGTCGCGGGAAATCGACAGTTCGGGAACAAGCGGCAAGTCGGCGGCGAAATGCGCAACGATTTCGTTTTCGGATTCATTGCCGAATTGATCGACGGTTTCAACTCGAAAGGAATGCCAGCGACCATTCCGGCCTTCGAGTTTCACAGGACAGTCGATTTCAAATCGTGAGGCCGGAGACGGGAGGCTGGAGGGATGTGGTGCATGCCTCGCAGGGATTTCAGCCAGCACGCTAGTAATCGTAACTCCTGCCTCCGGTCTCCCGTCTCCAGCCTCATAAATCGTGTGATATATTCTGTACGCCGCTGCGTTGTCAACGCCGTTCCACGCGATCTGCGGTTTCACAAGCGGCGTTTCTGAAATGGTGGTCGGTACGGTTTCGTCCTCAAAATCATGGACTTCGACGCAAAATGTACCGTTTGTCGAAATCGGCAGAGTGACGCTGCGGTTTTTTGTTTCGGCCATGTAAGGGCCGCAGGCGAGCTTGCCATTGACGAATATCCATGACCAAACATTTTCCGTTGCACTCCTCCATGATAGTGCAACGAGATTGTTTCCCAGTGGACGGACAAGGAGGTTTTCAACGAGCATTTCGTGCCTCTTCGACTTGTTGTGCAAGAAATTCCCAGTCCGGCGTTGTGTTTTCTCGCTGATAATTTTTCCGGGCCTGACGGATGACGTTGTGCAATGCCGGCCACTCTTGCGACTCATCCTCCGCCTCATGCAGATGACCGATCAGACGTAATCGATACGAATAACCGTCNNACGAACGCCGCACCGAGATGCTTCTCGCAACATTCAAGACAGGATGGCCGGGCAGGGTGATCCACCGCGTCATCCTTCGCATTACGCCGACAGCCGCATTTCTTCGATACTTTGAGTTGCGTTTCCGAAACGGCATCACGATGCCGATGAGCCATCTGGCAGCAGACGCCGCGAATGGCTTTTGAAGTGCGCAGGTGCCGCTCTTCAAATCCTCTGCCCGTCCGCTCGGCGTACAAAATCTCGTCGCCATATATCGTGCATTTATACGCTCCGTGTCCGTCGCACTCAATGAAGCGTTGCATGTCGCTTTCAAGATCGTATTCGACGGTGAACGGTTCCTCATCTTCGCCGATCCAATCGCCGGAAATCAAGAGCTTGTTCGGGCTATCCGCACGATAACTCACGCGATAAATGAACGTGCCCGG
>DOMV01000061.1:604-2654 GCA_003509805.1 Planctomycetaceae bacterium | reverse complement strand
ATCCGCAGCGCGCCGGAACAGGTCGTGCTCATCGCGCTCGGACCGCTCACGAACATCGCCCGGGCCTTGCATCGCGACCCGGAAATCGAGTTGTTGCTTCGGCACCTATTCATTCTCGGCGGAACGGTCGAAGGGCCCGGCAACATCACCCCGGCGGCCGATTTCAATTTCTTCGTCGATCCCGTGGCCGCGCGGACCGTCGTCCAGTCGCGATTGACCAAAACGCTCGTGCCGCTCGACGTGACCAACGATCTGGTGTTCACGCTCGACGATCTCGACATGTTGCCGGGCGACGACACCCGCCTCGGATTGCTCCTCCGAACAATGCTGCTCCCGGCATTTCGCGCCTATCGGCAGAGTTACGGGCTGGAGGGAATTCACGTCCACGATCTGGTTGCCTACCTGACGGCATTGCATCCGGATTGGATTTCGACGAAAACCATGGCGTGCGACGTCGAAACGCACGGCGAGTTGACGCGGGGGGCCACCCTGTTCGACCGGCGACCGGTCGCGCAGTGGAAAAAGAACATGGACGTCGTCGTCCGCGTCAACGAGTTGGAAATGCGCCACCGGATCATCGACGGCCTGAACGACGTCGCCCGGTTGATCGAAAACCGCGAACGATGAACGGAAGGGAGCCCGCCGGCATCGAATTTGATGCTACGATTATTTGCTGTGCCGTATAGTTTCTCGGTATAATTGGATTTGTGAGCAGATACTTTTCACTCACTATTGATGAGGCAAGAGCGAATTTTTTACCGGTTCTTGCGTTTCGGGGATTTTCAAGCGGCATTGGTAGACTCTTCTCCCGGTTCGTAGCGCACGAACATTTTGAATCGGCGGCGCGCCCAGACCGCGACGACGGGAACGAGTAGCGCGAACCACACGCCCGCGAAAACAAGTTGGGCGATCTTATACTCCGGATGCGAATCGTCGATATCCAGAATCCAGATCGGGTTCGGCGCGAACAGGATTCGATTGAACGGGTCGTCGATGAACCGGAGCGGCATTCCCACGATGATGCCGATTCCCAGCAGGCCGAGCAATATGATCCAAGTCGCGCCGACCGGAATGCAACGCCGCAGCACGTTCCGGACGGCAATTGCCGCGACCGCGTAATTGAATGAGAGCAACACCGCCGAGATCAACGGAGCGATCGTAATCCAATCCCAACTATAGCCGGGTGGTTGTCGGATCGCCGTTCCTGTCCAATAAACCGCATTACCCGCGAGAATCCAGAGCAAGAGCCACACGACCGCGTTACAGTCGCCGGTATAAAACGGAAAGGCGAGAAGTCTCCCAAGCGTTGTGCGCGGAATGCCGGCGCGCAGCCGCAACCCGTACTCGCGCCGTTCACAGCACGCCGTGAAGCAAAGTAAAAAACACGGATACATCGCGAAGAGCACCCAGATCGGCAAAGCATTATCCATATCACGCCACGCGAGTTGCATCAGGAAGGCCGCGCCGAGCGAAACCGCGCCGAACACGCTCATGACAACCCGCGTCAAAAACATCCGGTTCGATTGCGGCGACGCGAATTGGCAGGCCGCGAGGAACAACATGCCCGCCGGAACGACCGCGTACAGGAAAAACGCGATCATCAGGAAAACCATCAGCAGGTCACGCCACATCGTTCCTTGATAAATCTCACGGGCGAAGTCCCAAACGAACACGTAAAACACCGCCAAACCGAGTACCAAGAGCGGAATCGTGCGCAGTCCTGCTTCGAGGTACGAACGGGCACCGGCCAGGAAGCCGAGACACATCACGTTGAACGTCTGGATCAGCAGGAAGGAACACGCGATCAGCACGAGCGCATTGCCGCTGTCCACGCCGCGCAGCATGAACGCAAGGGTCATAAACGGGAGCGTGCATGAATAGAACAGTGCCGAGAGCACGAAACCGCTCCAGAACTTGCCCATCGCGATCCGCAGCGGCGAGAGCGTCGCGACGTACATCATGTCCTCGTTGATCCGTTCCGCGAGGAGCCGACCGGCGGTATGGAGGACAACCGTGCCGAGCGTTCCGTAAAACGCGATGGCGAGGTAAG
>DOMV01000061.1:0-587 GCA_003509805.1 Planctomycetaceae bacterium | reverse complement strand
AACGAAGTAGGTGAACGAGATGCCGACGAGCGCGAGCAGGTAGAGGCACAACAGCACGACGACGAAACGGTTGCGCACCACCTGCCGTGTTTCGCGGACGAGAACCGGATTGAGATTCTTGAAAAGCATTGACGATGCCCGGCCCGCCGCTAATCTTGGGCGATGATGTCGGTCGGGTCCTCGATGATTTCCTCGATCTGGATTGCGGTGTAACCCTTGTACGTTCCGGGTCGAGCCCAGTATTTCGGGATGCCTTCGACGCTGACCAGCAAGAGGGAATCGACCGGTTTTTCCGTGCAGATGACATCGCCGACCCGCAGGCTGAGCAGTTCCCGCATCCGCATTTTCGTCTGGGCCAACTTCGTCTTCAAGCCGACCTTCATATTGCGGACCGATTTGCTGATCTTCTTGATCGACTGCGGCGTCGCCTGTTTCCGGCTGCCGTAGGTCATCCACGACGTCGAACCGAGCTTCGCGCCGATGCGTTCGAACGAGTTGTACGGGATACAGAGGTTGATAATCCCGCGCACCTCGATCAGGGCGACCTCGAAACAGACGAGGACGACCACTTCGTTCGGCGGGACGAT
>DOMV01000114.1 GCA_003509805.1 Planctomycetaceae bacterium | reverse complement strand
GTTTTCAAGTGTTTTTCGTAAGCGTCGAGATGCTCCTTGATCGGTTTCTGCATCTCCTCTTCCGCCGGATGCATGACTCCGGCGCGTTGCCGCTCGGTCTTGTCGATCAGCTCGGCGAGCATCTGTTGCGCTAAATACTTGTTCGGCGAAAGCGGGATGCGATGGTCGACACCGCTCGCGTCACGATAACGGCCCCANNTCGCCTTTTCGCTTCTCGCCGGTCTTCGGGTCGATGATGGTCGTCTTCTTCTTGTAAATTTTCGACATGGTTTTCTTCTCCGATAAAATGATGTTTCAAAAATGGTCGCGGACGGTCAACGACCTACGGCTTCGTGACTGATAGAGAGCCATGAAAACGCAGAACAAGCAAGGCGTCATTTTGGAAATATGTTGTAGATTTCGGCATATTTCTTGTTGGGCCGCCAAACCCAATCCTTCCGGCGAGGGCAGTCTTCCTCAACCCACTGAATGAGTTCGAGTCGCCGCCAGAAAACGGACTTGTGAAGTCGGACGGGTTGTGGGACGATACCGAGGCCGTCCCACATGCGCCATGTTTTCGGATCGACGCCGCAGGCGTAGGCGGCTTCGCGGCAAGTGAGAAGGAGACGTTGTTTTTCGTTCGGTGTTTTGATCATACGATCTTTCTGCGAAAGGGAACCGCGAGCGTGGTTCAGTATTTCGTGGATGACAACGCGACGTTTCGCGTTGGTTGAACGAATATCCAGACGTGGGATTTCGTTCGAGGGATCGGCAAGAACGCGACCTGCGCAAACACAGGCGGCGAGTGGCCGAAGAAAAACGCTCGTCTTGGTCAGGCGAGCGTTCGGGTGAGATGCTGTTGTGTGGTGTTACGTTTATTTGGCAGCTTCGGCTTGGGCAATCGCGGCTTTCAAGCGAAGGACCGCGTTGCGGAACGGGACCGGATCAAGGAATCGCAGGTCGCCGTTCGCTTGCTTTTCACGGATCGTCTTCATGAGTTCGATGTTCTCGCGAAGAATCCGTTGCGCCGATTCGAGGGGGCGTTCCAATTCGCGTTTGTTTTCTTCGCTGAGTTCGGGACCGCGTTCCTCGATGAATTCGAGAAGTCCGATCTCGTGCCGCTCGATGGCGGGAATGGTTTCGGTCAAAATTCCAATCAGTTCGTTGGTATTGAATTTCGTGGTCGACATGGTTTCTCCGTCTTGTATGTGTTGATATTGTGCAAATATTGTTTTATCGGGCGGCGAAGAGGCCACGACCGGTCTTGATGAAGCGGGAGGCTTCCCCCTTCTTGATGATGTCCATCTGGACGGCGGCGGAGAGCGTCATGGCGTCTTGCCGTTGGGACTCCATTTGCCGCTTGAAATCGCGAGTTCGGTGATCTCCTTGACATTCATTTCGCGGTTCTGTTCTTTGAGAATTTCATGTGCGGCGTCGAGCCCCGACATCTTGCCCGCCGGTTTGCCGCCCTTGCCGCGTTCTTTTTTCGTTTCGGGAACAGTCGCTTCCTCTTTCGGCTTCCCGCTTCCGGGACCGATGCCCAAGGCGTCGATGATTTTCTTCGCCGCCTTGCCGATCGGGTTAGACTTTTCGTCCTTGATCTCTCGTAGAAATCTTTTCGGGTCGGTTACTGTGAGACGTTTGTTGGTTTTTGTGTTCATGCAGTCGAATGCGGTTTGTCCGTTGACTCGCGTGTCGACGGAGAGAACCTTGACCGTCGTCTTGTTCTTGCCGATCGTGATTTCGTACTGCTTGCCCTTTTCGATTTTGCTTGCGTTCATGATTCTGTTCCTTTCGATTTGAAGTTTTTCGTTACATGGGTTCGTTCGACCCATCGTTGGCATGATACGATGACGTTCGGGAAAGGCAAGGCGAGTTTCGAGAGGAATCGAAGGAATGCGGAAACTTTCTCGAAAACTTGCCGAAGTCCTTGAAATTCAGGCGTTTTCTCTTGGGTTGTCCTCCCGTTCCCGCCGATCTGTCGTGGTGAAAACGATCCGTTCGTTTCGAACAACATCAACTTATTCACTGAAAGGGAAACCATGCCGCAACCGCAAAAAGAACCGCTCACACATTTGAATCGTGCCCACCACCGCATCCGTCAAGCCTGTGAAGAAATCCAGAAATTCAGGAGCCTGTTTCCAAAGGAAATCACCGAACAGCGAAACTCCATGTTTCGGGAGGACCTCAAGTCGCTTGCCGCTTACGACGCCGCCGACGTCGTGTGTCATTTGCTGCAATACGCGCGACGGCAGATCAATCAGATCAAGGCAATGGGAAATCCGGACAAAAAGCCAAAAAACGAATAAATGTCGCTTCCCTTCCTTACTGTTTTTGGTAAGATCGTCGTTGTTCTTTCAAAAACGTAACGGAGAATTTTCCCATGAACACTTCCGAAGTCCGGCTCGGCCAATGCTATTTCGCCAAACTCTCCGAACGGTCGACGCAAGTTCGGATCGAGCGAACCTCACCTGGCGGCGGCTGGATCGCGCGAGTCCTTTCGCATGGCAAACACGCCAAGATCAAAAACGCCGCCCAACTGCTACGACATTGCGACGAAGATGAGATCGCCGCCGTCGTGCGAGGACTCGAACCGAACCGAAGGTCGCTCATTGAACCGGTTACGGAATTGCCTCCGTTCGCTTTCGAGAACAAAGACGGCGAAATTCTTGCAACGCCACCGACGCCGAAGCGGATCAAGATCGCCGAACCGCCGCCGGAGTCAATGTCGCTCTTGGACGCTGCCGCTTACGTTTTGAAGTCGGCAAAGAAGGCGCTCTCGACAAGGGAAATCGTCGCCGCTATAATTCAGCAACGGTTGTGGAATCCCAGCGGGGCCACGCCGTGGGCGACCTTGAATGCCGCTTTGAATCGCGACATGCAGGCGAACGGCACGAAGTCCCGATTCGTGAAAGCTGAACGAGGAAAGTATTCGCTGCGGTAATCATGTACTTTGCCTCCGCAAGTAGTTGTGGAAGCAAACGGGAGGACGTCAAGACCGCCACAGGCGGCGACGTTTCGCGTGTGTTCGCCGTTCGGGACAAGGTTGGAACATTGGACGCAGATCGGGAACCGGGCCACTGACGGCGAATGCCGCAGAGATAACGTACAAAAACAATTTTAGGTACTTGGAAAAAGTTATTTTTTCGGAAGGCCAAAGGGAACGCCGCGCGGCCCTGGACACAGTTTGTTTGCGACAGCCGCACAGCACAAACCGCCGTCAAGTAACGACTTGCGCACCGAAAAGGCCCTTCTGTGCGGTTGAGCCGATTTGATACCAAAATGGATCGCTTCCGTGGACGGCTTCAGGACGTTCTTGAACATGATTTCCGGGCAACTACCTCCGGCATGGGGTAATGGTCAAGTTTCCTTCGGCTCTCGAAAAACCTTGATGTCATATCAAGGAAAATTCGCTCAAAAGGCATTCTGGCGATGATGCCAAGGTGACCGGGTTTGGCAATTATTCCAAATCCGCTTTATTT
>DOMV01000115.1:1536-3558 GCA_003509805.1 Planctomycetaceae bacterium | reverse complement strand
GTCCTGACCATTGCCGGAGGCGAAAGCGTTTCATTTTAGCGACGAAGAAACAACCAGCAGCCCGGCTTTTCAAAGACCTTGGAGCGGGATGAAAATCAAGCCAACTGACGATGTGACATCAAGAAACAAAAAAAGCCCGACGGCCTCCTTCCGAAGAAGAACGCCGCCGGGCTTGATTGCCGTGCTTCTTTTTCACTCCGCCTTTTTCAATCCCGGAATCTGCGGCAGGGAGTTGATGGCGTCCATTTGTTCCTCTTGATTGACGTGCGTGTAAATGTTCAGCGTCATCTTGATGTCCGAATGTCGGGCAAGAATTTGAGCCGTCTTCGGAGCGACGCCCGCCTTGCCGAGGTTGCTGATGAACGTGTGCCGCAAGCCGTGNNNTCGCAGAGACGCCGCTCCTTCGGATCGTCGACCCCGTCGAGCCAAAATCGTCGGGCGGCAGCGAGATCGAATTGGATCATATCCGAGGTCTTGCGATCCGTGCCGCAGGTCTTCTTCGAAATCGGAAACAAAATCTCGCCGTCCGACGCCGGTTTTCGCTTTTCGAGCCATTCCAAAAGCCGGTCAACGAGGTTCGGATGCAATATTTGTACGTCCTTGCGGCGGTGCTTCGAATACGACGCCTCGACAGTGACCGTCGCGGGATGCGAACCGAAATTGAAACTCCGAAGTGACAGACTGCCGAGTTCGCCGCGACGAAAGCCGGTCCAACCGGCCAAGAGATACAGCATGGCCCGGTCGCGACCCAACAATCCGACCGATGGCGGTCCCGTCTCGGCGGCTTGAAGGAGTAAAGCGAATTCGTTCTCGTCAAGCGGTCTCCGGTCATGTCTTCTATCCGTTCGCGTGTTGAGCATCGACAGCCCTTCCAACAGATTGGCGACCATCCGTTTGTTGCGAACCATCCAGCGAACGAAACTCTTGATCGCCCGAAGGTAATTGTTCGACGTCTGGATGCTTCGGCCTTGAACCTTTCGCAGATCGTACAAGAACGATTCGACATCATTCTCACGAATCTGTGAAGCGTTGCGCCAGCCGCAAAATGCGACGACCGCTTTGACCTTTTGAATGATTTCATAGGCATATTGCTCGGAATTCTCGCTGGCGGCGTGATGCTTCTCGAAATCGTCGATATGCTCATGGATCGGTCGTTTCGCCTCCTTTTCGGCAGGCGAGACCAGACCGGTTTTTTCCAGCCGAGCCTGCTCGACGAGTTCGTTCAGTTTTCGTTGCGCGACGGGCTTGCTGGCCGAAAGCGGAATCCGGCGTTCGATGCCGTGGGCGTCGACGTAGCGTCCCCACCAATTCGGATATTCTTCTTTGACCTTCTTGCCCGTCGTCGGGTCGTCGACCCATTTGTAACGTTTGGAAAGCGATGCCATTTTTTTCTCCAATGTTTGTGTTTCAAAAAACGAGCCGACCAACGGGAGGCGGACCATGTGAGGCCGAAGGCTTTCGCCCGTCGCGGCTCGCGACCAGTGAGCCTCAATTCTGCGAGGAAGTCAAGCGGTCGGCGGCGAAGGGGCAGATTTTCGCCGGATTCATTTGAGGACGATAATGCCATTCTTCCCGTTTCGGGCAGTCGGCCTCGATCCACCGGGCCAGTTCGTCGACCCGCCAAAAGAAGGTTTTGCCGATCATGACCGGCTTCGGCGTGAAGCCGAGCAGGCTCCATGTTCGCCATGTTTTCGGGGATACGCCGCAAGCATGGGCGGCGTCTTGGCAGGCGAACAAAAACGGATTCGGCTTTTTGCGTTTCGTCCGCTTACCTTTCGGCGAAATGACTGGTACAGTCGTGTCGTTCATTTCTCTATCGTTCAAAAAAGGATATCGTATGTCAATCAAACTCGGGCAATGCTGGATCGCCCGGCTCAGTAAAAGCGAGATCGCGGTCCGGCTCGACGATTATTCTCCGAAAGGCGGCTGGACCGCACGTTCGTTGTCGCACGGTCGCCGCGTTTGGATTCGGCAGCCGGATCAATTGATTCGTCGCTGTGACGAAAATGGTCTTCATCTCGT
>DOMV01000115.1:0-1481 GCA_003509805.1 Planctomycetaceae bacterium | reverse complement strand
CGAAACCGGCTCCGACGCAAGCGACGACCTTGCTTGATGCGTGCGCAACAGTATTGCGGACAAGCCGCAGTGGGATGACGACCCGCGAAATCATTGAGGCCGTGCAAGAGAAAGGTCTTTGGAATCCCAGCGGCAAGACGCCGTGGTTGACCTTGCACACGGCTTTTTCCCGCGACATTCAAACCAACGGTTCGAAATCACGGTTTGTCAAGAAGGATCGCGGGAAATTCGCGTTGCGATAAGAAACGAGAATTCTTCGAGCCGTAACGACCAAGACGCCCGATGTATTCGGACGTCTTGGCGTGTGAGGCCCAAGGCTGCACCGTACGGCGTTCAGTTGGTCGGTTCGGTATTCTTCCCGCAGGCGGCTTCCGCTTGCAAAATCGCGGCCTGCAAACGCAAAATGGCGATACGGTACGGATCGGCGTCGAGGAATTTCAAATGGCCGTCGGCTTGCACCTCGGTAATTTTGTTCAAAAGCGAAATGTTCTCGTTGAGAAATTCGGTGCAACTTCGAACGCGATCCGCAAGGAACGCTTTTTGTTCTGTATCGAAGTCCGAGCCGTTCTCCGCGACATACTTCAGGAAAGCGACTTCGTCTTGTTCCAGAATCGCGATGTTGCCGGTGAGCGTGTCAATCATTTTGTTGGTGCTGGTCAAGTCGGTTTGCATGGCGTTTCTCCTATATTTTCAGATGTTTGAAAGATTTACCGGGCGGCGAACAGACCCTTGTCGGTCTTGACGAATCGGGACGTTTCCTGTTTGGTCTTGATCTCCCGTTGGATTGCGGACGATATTGTTGCCGACGGTGTCGCGCCCGGCAGGTCGCAATACCCTCGCTGCATGGCCAGTTCCGTAATCTCCTTGACCTTCATAGGCCGGGCTTCCTCGACGAGAATTTTGTACGCAGCATTGATACCGGACATTTTATCACCGGGCTTGGTTTCGACAGTCGGCTTCTCCGGTTTCGTCTTAGCGGTTTTTTCGACGGTCGGCTTTTCGTCCTTGATCTCTCGCAGAAATCTCTTCGGGTCGGTTACGGAAAGACGCTTGTTCGTTTTGACGTTCATGCAGTCGAAGGCGGTTTGNNCCGTTGACTCGCGTGTCGACGGAAAGGACCTTGACCGTCGTCTTGTTCTTGCCGATCGTGATTTCGTACTGCTTGCCCTTTTCGATTTGATTCGTTTTCATGTTTCTGTTCCTTTCGATCTGAAGTTTTTCGTTACATGGGTTCGTTCGACCCATCGTTGGCATGTTACAATGTGTTTTCACAAAGGCAAGGCGAGTTTCGGGAGGAATCGAAGGAATGCGGAAACTTTCTCGAAAACTTGCCGAAGTCCTTGAAATTCAGGCGTTTTCTCTTGGGTTGTCCTCCCGTTCCCGCCGATCTGTCGTGGTGAAAACGATCCGTTCGTTTCGAACAACATCAACTTATTCACTGAAAGGGAAACCATGCCGCAACCGCAAAAAGAACCGCTCAC
>DOMV01000054.1:1053-4286 GCA_003509805.1 Planctomycetaceae bacterium | reverse complement strand
TTTCATATAACCTTTGAGAACCGGTATTGTAACTTCGAGAATTTGATTCAGGAGCGGATCGCATGCTCTTCTCATTGCCGTTTTGGCCATCGGTTCGATCCGGAACGGCATGTCGAAGTAATCGGCCGGTATTTCCATTCGTTGCATCAATTCATTTCGTTTCCGTTTCGGCGAGACGTCGGCCAGCAGGAAATGTTGTTCCGGCATGATTTCGGCGGCCAGCCTCCTTGATATCATCGCGAATGTCGCAATATCGTCCCAGTCGACCGCCGCACCGAGCGGATGCTTCGGATACATCGACCGAAAAGCGTTCAACGCCATCGTCCGCCGGTCTTTATTTTCCTTGCCGAATTTTTTTATCCACCAGTATTGCATCGCGATTTCCCGTTCGACGTCTTCGCGGAGGCGACGACAGATCACCGCCAAGGTCGATGCGTAATAAGCGTTGTCGGCAAGCCGGGGCGATTTCCGGTTGAACAAGGCCATGGCAACATCGTGCAGCGCGATCGTCTTCGGATAAAACTCCATGTCGTCGAAAAACGGTACGCCGGATGGATACACTTTGGTGCCGCGCCGGAGTTTTTCGGTCTGATACGTCATCATCGTCACGGTACAGGCGACGAGCGCTCCGAAATCACCGTGGAGAATTTGATCGCCATTGAGGGTTTTGATCATGGGATTTCTTCCGTTTCCTTTCCGTAATATCCGTGCGGCACCTCTTTCAGCAGGTCCTTGTTGACGAAGGTTTCCCGAACCCAGGTGATGACGGGCGGGGAATTCTCGTCTTCGGGCCGCAATTTCCTGAAATGGCCGATACGCCAATGCGGCGACTTGCGTCCCGCTTCGCCCGACTGCTCGCGAAATTCCTCCATCTCTTCCGGGGTCGGGATATTGCGGCCGAGATTCCAACCGTTCATGCCGTTCCGTTTCGCACGGTCGATATATTTCGGGTCGCCGGTCGCCGCGAACTTCTCCTTGTCGCGATTCAGCACGAGGGGTTCGATCAAGGCCGTATCCGACTGAGGAATCATGCAGACACCGAAAACGACCTGCATGATCGACTTGAGGATTTCACGGTCCGCCTCGCTTTGTTGAGGCAGCCAATCCGTAATCGTCGTACACGTTCGCGGAAACTGGGTAACGCCGCGTTTGCCTTCGAGCGTGATCCATTCGACGATCATCCTGGTTTCCAGTTCGACGAAGGCGATATTTCGAATGCTCTGATCCGCAGCCCGAAACGGTGTCTCCTCGGGAAATTCCAGGGCGAGGCCGTTTACGGGCGTTTTGACTTTCATGACGTTGACTTTTTCGATCCCGAGCCGGGTCAAGGCGTGGAGGACACCCGGATAGACCCGGTAGAACGGCCTGCGATTCCTGGAGTGCATTTCCTCGACGATCACGAGCAGTTCGGTGATTGTCTTTAACATTCCTTCGACCTGCCTATCACGCACTTCAATGAAGCGGGCACGTTCTTGGGCGGAATATTCGGGGGTAAACTGATGGAAACGCATGGGCCATGAAAAGTAGTCGGCGACGGATTCAATCAACAACGATGTTTCATTGTATCCTGCGCCGCCGAAAAACGAAAGTGTCGTTCGTGGGAAAAGGCGAGTTGCTTCAAGTTCCTAAACCTCGATTCCCTGTATCCGATCCAGATACGCGACATCCTGTACGACGGCCTCGCCCGGATCGCGTCCTTCCGCTTGGGCGATCGCTTCGACCACCATGCAGCGCAGATCGCCGGGCAGGGCGATGTCGAGAATGCTGTCCGACTCGTTCATACGGTCGTCGTGTTCCTTGATCGCCGCGAGGACGTCGTGCATGAATTGCGATACTTCGATCAGAACGCCGGTCAGTTGTTCACGCCCCACTCGGGCGAACGCGGAAATATCCGGTTTCCTGTCGGTGTCGTAGCCGGCGATCCGAATATCGCCGATCGCCCCCGCCGTTTCAAGTTTCGTCTTGATCCCGGCGACGATTTTGGCCAGAAGTTCATCGTAGTCCGTGTCGTAATCGCCGCCGACATTGAAATCGGTGTATTCAAGTGAAACGGAATCAATGAGATTCTCGTCTTCGGTTTTGATATTTTCACAGTTCACGTATCTGTCCGCCGATTCGATGTCGCAGTATTCGGCGACATCGTCTCCGGCAAAAACCTCCTCGACCACGGCTTGCAGCCAATCTTCGGGGTCTTGCTTCACACCCTGTTGCAGCTTGATGTCGATATGAAGATTCGATTTGAAATTACAGCCCATTATTTGTGTCCCTGTTGATCGAATGTTATGGAGCTTCCATTTTGCCGCTCCGGCACCGTTCGCAAATCTCGTCGATCAAGCCGCCGGCGCAACGGGCGCAGAGTTTCTCGCCGCACGTTTGGCAGACGCCGCCGAACTCGCCGTTTTCATCCGGCTCCACGAAACCGGCCGGCTTGCCACAACGGTCGCATTCGAAGTTGAAAATATTGTCTTCCGTATATTCTTTTTCTTGTTTCAACAATTGCCCGCAAAACCGGGCGAACTGCATATCGTTCAAATGCCCGATCAGGAGGTTCGTAAATTCCGAACGGGTCATCGTCGTGAAATCGGTCGAACCCGTGATGACCGTCGCGTAGTCGGCCACGTTCACTTCAACCGCGAGCGTGTTGTCGCCATGCAGAGAGGCCCGGCCCGAGTCGACGAAGTCGTCAAGTTTCCGAAGGATGTGTCGGAACGTATCACTCTGGAATGCCAAACGGGAGAAGATCATCGTCTCCATTTGGGACTTGTTTTCCGGCTGGACCAGGTCGTCGACGGTCCATTCGAGCGTCGTGAACTCCGCCTCCCGCCGCTGATGGCAACCGATCCTGATTTCTCTCGTTTTCATGTCGAACGTCAGAATCGCGCCGTCCGAAATATCGCTGGATGTGGTGAAAAGGTATCGCATGGTGGATGTGAAACGTTGGTGCAACAAAAAAGCCTGCGACGGTGACTTCGCAGGCTTTCATGCCAATTTTCGGACAAAATGCCGATCCGCGGAAATCGGCAAGGTCATGCGGCCACCGTTTCCGTTCACGCCGGCTCGTAATCGTTCAGTACGCTTTTTCTGACGATGAACGCCTCCAGGAGATCGTTCTTGAAATGCGCATTGGCAATGAGGAGTTCGATCCAACCGGCCAGCGTGGCCCGGTTGAAATCATGTTGTCCCTTCGCTTCGTCATACGCCTCGTCTTCCTCGTATTCCCGATCACCGAGATA
>DOMV01000054.1:0-1008 GCA_003509805.1 Planctomycetaceae bacterium | reverse complement strand
TACGGCTCGGAGGTATGAAAAAGAACGCCGGAACCGAGATCGTAAATCTTTGCTTGGAAAAACCGGGCCGCGGTTCCGTCGTTGAACATGGAGAGCCCGTCGAAATAGTGCGGCACCTCGTCCCGGGCGCACGGGACGCAATAATAATCGCCTGATATCTGAGGCATCCGAAAATCCTCTGTAAACTCGGCGCCGCACCCGCCGCATTTACAGGTCCCGTGGGCGATGACGCAGTCCTCGCACCACTCCTCCGGCGGTAACTCTTTCCCCCACGTTTCGGCTGTATTGACTTTGGCGACATAGCCTTCGATCGGTTTGCCACATTTTTTACAAATTCTTTCCATAGTTGTCTCGCTTTCTTTTATACTCCAGGCAACAAGCCCGGTCGGTCGTCACGGTTTCATTCCATGCCGTCGGAACGCAATGGTTCGCCGCATTCGGCCTGATCAAATTTCGCCGGAGCGGTTCCGGTTTTCCGTTCACGATTCGGACGGCCTGATTCCAGGTAAAGAGTTTCGTGGTGATTCCGTAGCGTGCTTTGACTTGTCCGGCCGCTTCGATCCATTCATCGTCCACGTAACGATTTTCGGGAGGATAGTCCGAACCGGCAAATCCGTCCGAATCGACAAACAGTTTTTCCGCGAAGAAATGTTTCAAGACGATCAACATTTCGCTGACCGGCGCATCGTACGGTTTTCTGGCCGTTTTACAGAACGTGAAATCGTGCGGAAAGGAACGAAGGGTAAACCAAAAATCTTCGTGGGAATCGTCCCCGATTCCGTTCAAGTGAATTTCCTTGTCGTTGAGGACGACCGGTATTCTCGTTTCGCCCGATCCGTCGCCGGTCAGGATGTCTTCGTAGCGGGACGCGATGTCCCGGAGAAAAGGCAGGACCCGATCCCTGCTTTCTTTCGTCGTACGAAATCTTTTTTTGTCGTAGGTATGAAAATAGTGTGTGTAGCCCATGGTGGTTGAAATTCGAAAGATCGGGGCCGGGAGATCGCTCTC
>DOMV01000469.1 GCA_003509805.1 Planctomycetaceae bacterium | reverse complement strand
TCGAATCCGGTCTGGAAGTTCGAGCCCTCCATGGAGGCACCCAGATCGCCCGGGCCGCTTCCGCCGCCGGTGGAAGAACTGCCGCCGGTGCCGCGTCCCGAGTTGTCGCCGGAATTGCCACCGCCCGAATTACTTCCGCCTCCGCCGGAGGTTTGCCCGAACGTGTCGAAAGGAACAAACAGTAAAAATGCGCAACTCAACGCGAAAAAGAGGAATGTCCGTCGCATCAAACCGACTCCTGCGATAATTTCATACAATAATTGAGAGGGAAAGCCACCTACCGCTTCCGGTTATACTGGAAACGCGATGNNGAAAACGAACATTTGGTCAAGTCTGCCTGCCGCACTCACTCGCCCTTAACTTCTGTTTTCATAATGATATAAACGGATCGTTCGAGCGGCAGGCGGTTATGTGCGGGATTGTTCGCGGGAGGAGTTTCAGGCCGTTTGAAGTATATATCGAAAAAATCCCGTTCCCCTCCCTATTCTACACCTTTAATTGCCGATCATACCGTTTTTTCCTGTCCCACGGGCAAAAAAAGCCTTTTTTCTCCAATTTCTCCCAGTGTCCTCTGAAGACGACGAAAAACGCCGGGTTGATTCTTCAACATGGCCCGGTTATAGTGGAAGTTGATAGATCAAGGTATACTGGAAACGCGGTGAAAATGAACCTTTGGTCAATTCTGCCTGCCACACGCACTCGCCCTTAACTTCTGTTTTCATAATGATATAAACGGATCGTTCGAGCGGCAGGCGGTTATGTGCGGGATTGTTCGCGGGAAAAACATGCCGTAGTTTCAGGCCGTTTACGGTATATTGTAAAAACACACATTGTAAAAATCACGCCCATGAACCCGACCGCTACAAACGCTTGGAAAGCCCTTGCGGCGCATAAAAACGAGATCGACAAAACAACCATGCGGGCCATGTTCGAGGCCGATCCGAAACGTTTCGAAGCGTTTTCCCTGCGCCTAGGGGACATTCTCTTCGACTTTTCGAAAAACCGGATCGACGGACGAACGCTTCCTCTCCTTTTCGATTTGGCAAGGGAAACCGGGGTCGAATCGCTCAGGGAAAAAATGTTCGCGGGCGAAAAAATCAATTGTACCGAACGCCGGGCCGTCCTGCATACGGCGCTTCGAAACCGCTCCAACCGTCCGGTCATGGTCGACGGCAGGAACGTGATGCCCGAGGTCGACGCCGAGTTGGAAAAGATGCGTCTCTTTTGCGACCGGTTGCAGACCGGCAAATGGACCGGACATACCGGCAAGCCGATCACGGACATCGTNNTCGTCAACATCGGGATCGGCGGCAGCGATTTGGGGCCCTACATGGTGACGGAGGCCCTGCGTCCGTACTGGCAAAACATCAGGCCGCATTTCGTTTCGAACGTCGATGGGACCCATATCGCCGAAACGCTCGACCGCCTCGATCCGGAAACGACGCTCTTCGTCGTGGCCTCCAAAACATTCACGACACAAGAAACGATGACCAACGCGGAATCCGCGCGGGCCTGGCTTCTCGAATGTGCGAAAGGGCGCGCGCAAGGGGACGACGTTGTATCGAAACATTTCATCGCCCTTTCGACGAACAGGAAAAAAGTCGAAGCGTTCGGGATCGATCCGGCGAACATGTTCGTCTTCTGGGACTGGGTCGGCGGCCGCTATTCGCTCTGGTCCGCGATCGGGCTTTCGATCATGGCGACCGTCGGCCACGGACATTTCATGGAGTTGCTCGACGGCGCGTTTGCGGCCGACGAACATTTTCGCACAAGCCCCTTGGAGAAGAATATCCCGATCATCATGGGCCTGCTCGGAATCTGGTACAACAATTTCCACGGCGCCGATTCGCACGCCATCCTGCCCTACGATCAATACTTGCACCGTTTTCCCGCCTATTTCCAGCAGGGCGACATGGAGAGCAACGGGAAAAGTTGCGATCGCGACGGCAACCCGATCGTCGATTATTCGACCGGCCCGATCCTCTGGGGCGAACCGGGAACGAACGGCCAGCACGCGTTTTACCAGTTGATCCACCAGGGAACGAAACTGATTCCCTGCGATTTCATCGCGCCGGCCCAAACGCACCATCCGATTGCGGACCATCACCCGAAATTGTTGGCCAACTTCATCGCCCAGACCGAGGCTCTCATGAAAGGCAAAACCCTGGAGGAAGCGACCGGGGAACTGCTCCGGGAAGGAATGGATGAAACGGAAGCGGCACGACTCGCCCCGGCCAAGGTGTTTCCGGGCAACAGGCCGACGAATTCCTTTTTCATCAAAAAGATCACCCCCGAAACGCTGGGCACGCTCATCGCACTGTACGAGCACAAGATTTTCGTACAGGGTGCGGTCTGGAACATCGATTCTTACGACCAGATGGGGGTCGAACTCGGCAAACAACTGGCGGGGATCGTTCTGCCGGAGTTGCACGGCGACGCGGCGATTTCGACGCACGATTGTTCGACCAACGGCCTGATCGCCTATTACAAGGCAAACCGGTAGGGGCATCCGGGAATCCAATTCCCGGCTCGTTTTACACGGGGCACGCGACTTCGAATTCGATCGGGAGAATTTCATGCGGACGCATGGAAATCGCGATTTCCCCTTCGGTGATTTCAAGCGGTTCCCCCGGCTCCCCGAGCAGGTTCAATCGAATCGCGGAAAGGATCGGACGGCGACACCGGAACCGGCAATTCGCCGCAAGGCCCTCCGATTCCAGCAGCGTCGCGCGAAGGCGTGCCGTTCCGGGAAGGACTGCCCAGTGAATACAGGAGACATTCCGGGATTCGATAAAATAAAGCCAGTCGGCCATGGGAACGGGAGGGGCGGAACCAACCGTTCGAACGACGAGTTCTTCTTCGGGAAGAAGTGCGAACTCCCGGGACAAGGCGACCGGGTCCCCGGCGTTATGGGCGTACCCGAAACGAAAGGTACGCGACGGTTGTTCGTCCGGTTGTTCGTCCGGCGTTCGCATCGCCCCCTGCGTGTCGTCGCCCGCGCGCAGCTCTTCGCCGCTCAGGAGAATCGTATCGAGCCGCCGGAATCCGTACCGGCGATGGTAGGGAAGCCCGTTCGTCAACAGGGTGATCGATTCCGTTTCATTTCTCAGATCGATGAATTCCGGCAATTGCAGGCATCGGGCATCGGGATCGATTGGATAACGTCCTTCGTGGACGCCCCCGTATAAATCATGCGTTTCGTCGCCCCAGGCCCAGCGCACGGCAAAGTAGGAGTCCCAGGGCTCGTCTTTCATGACGGCGTCCTCCTCGGAGATTTCGGGGGTCAATTCAAGCTGAACCTCGATTGACCGCCCGACGCGACGTACTGTTTGACGCTGTATGAAACGGGCCAGCGTCCGTCCGTCCGGATGAATCAATCGCCCTGAAATCCGCAAACGACCGGTAATCGGGCCGGCGGATTCGACGACGATTTCATCGGCACTCATGATCGAATAACCGTAGTTTGAATCGTCTTCGGAACGTTCATCCGCATCACGCTCTTTTTTCGAAAGCCGCCGCGCGATTTGCATCGCCAGCCGGTTGCCCCGTTCCGCGTGAACACGCAAGGCGATCATCGCGCCGCTCAGGGCATCGACACGGACCTCGAAATGATCGTTGCGGAGAACGTAGTAAACTTCCCGGCCTCCGTCGTTGAGCGGAATGCTGACCCGGTAGGCGAGCGGCGGTTCAGGCCCGGGTTTCCCGGATGACGCGGCATCCCCGGAAAACATCGTCCCCACTTTTCGCATCAACCCCGTTCGCAGCAAACCTTTCGGGCGCAGGGCTTCCGGAACATCCCCTGCGCGCGTTTGCGGAGTATCCTCTTTTTCGTCGGGTTCGTCCGTGACCAGGACATAGCCCATCGGGGGGACGCGAACGGCGATCTCTTTTCGCGGCGGTTCGGAAGAATCGGCGTCCCGGGAACGTTTCGATTCACGCGACAGGATAATGGAGCGATTCTCCCGCGGGAGGTGTTCGAAATCGGAGATATCGAGGACTGCCGTTCGAGGGGCGTTGAGCGGATTGAGAATCAACCGCCCGGGAACGGCTGTGGCATCGGGAAGATTCGAGAGGATTTTCGAGGGGATTGTCGTATCGGTCGGAAACGGCGCAAACGGCAGAATCGCCCGAATCGCGTCCAGGGCGCCGCGCTGGCGCGTCGCGGCGTGAGAACGATGCAAATCGGTCCAACGGGCAACCGGGTCGGGTTCGCCGGCTTGGGCCGCGCGCG
>DOMV01000491.1:1598-6570 GCA_003509805.1 Planctomycetaceae bacterium | reverse complement strand
TTTCATCGCGTTTCCAGTATCATCGGTGGGCGACAAGGGACAATTGACAAGGGACGGCGGACGGCTGACAATAGACTGAAAGACCGCGATTCCTCATCGGTCATTGTCGATGGTTTTCCGCCGATTGTCAATCATTCCATCCATGCATTTTGAAATACTCGTCGAAGACGCTTCCGGGAAAATCATGTTGGAGACGCTTGTTCCACGGATTTTGGGGCCCAAAGGCAAGCCGCACAAATATCGGATCATCAACATCCAGGAACTCAAGCACAGGACGATGATGCGTATGCCGCGTCAACTGGCCCGGACTCTGCCGTGGGATGCGATTCTCTTCGAGACATTGGCACAGCAGTTGAAAGGATACGGCCGTTCCCTACCGCCCGACAAGGGCGCGGTCATCGTCGTCGTCGACGCCGATTGGCATGATCCGCTCGCCTTTCGGCAGCAACTTGAGGACCTGGCCGTACCGCTCGATCCGAAACCGCTTTATATGGCCCGACTTGCGATCGAGGAAGGCGAGGCGTGGCTGCTCGGGGATCCCGAAGCGGTCATCGCGGCCTACCCGTTTGCCAAACGGTATGTTTTAGAACAATATGAACAAGACAGCGAGTGCGGAACCTGGGAATGGCTTGCCGATGCGATTTACAAGGGAGGTTCCGATCATTTGACGGCCATCGGCTATCCGGAGATCGGGCGTGTCAAGTGTATGTGGGCCAAACGGATCAGTCCCTATATCGATGTCGAAACCAATCGTTCTCCCAGCTTTCAGGAATTCCGCCGCGGCCTTCTTTCCTTGATACCGGATACGACGGCGGAAGGATGAATGTCTGCCGCCAAAAAGGTGCTGGTCAACAACAAGTCGGCCCATATCTCTTATTTTCCGCATTTTCTGGCCTGCGCAGGTTTTTGAAAAAAAAGAACGCATGGTTCATTTTCGCACGCGATGTCGCGATCTTTCTTGACAATCTCCAAGTCGTTGGGTGACCTCATGTTGTTTTAAGCCTATCATTTTGGGAGGGTATAAACCTTCGGTCCTCCATGAATCGTAACTTGCGGTTGACACACTGTTTCGAAAACATTCATAAAAAATCATTGACTCCGTCATTTCTTCAGGTATGATATTCCCTTTGTGCCCGGAACACTATATCTAGTATGAGCCGGGCAAGAAAGCTACTAAATAGAGACGAANNGAAAATGTTTTCCTCGGGTTTTCTTCCGCAAACATCTTATTTTTATTTTTTTCTCTAATCTAACACGATTCGTCGGAAATTAAGGTCAACACACCAACCCGTATTCCCTTTGCTTTACTTCATTGTCCTTCCGGGCCGCCAACGAGAAATGCTTTGGAAGCGTTTGCCGGACATCAACGTAAAAATATCGTCAAATTCTTTTCATTTTATACTGNNTCCTCCCGCGAACAATCGCTTGCCGCTCGAACGATCCGCGTAAACACTTACATTAACAAAAGTTGGTGCGAGTGAGTGCGGTAAGTGGACTTGACCAAATGTCCGTTTTCGTCGCGTTTCCAGTATATCCTTCATTTATCATTTAACCCGATTTATTGTTTTCATGGAAAATTCAGCCGGTTCCCAATCGTCCCTGGCAGGCAAAAAAAACGAGGCCGTCAACAGAAGACGTTCAGATGCCAAGGTTTCCGACTCCAAAACCGGTTCAGCCGGCAAGCGGAAAGCCCTTGTCATGGAACCTCATTTTTGTCCGAAATCCGCCCGGGATCCCTTTGAAACCGTACAATGGGCAACGCGGACCGCCACGATCAAAGGTGATAACGGAAGCGTCTTTTTCGAGCAAAACGATTGCGAATTTCCCGAAAATTGGAGCCAGTTGTCGATTAACGTTGTTGCAAGCAAGTATTTTTACGGCGAACCGAAAACACCGGAACGGGAACGGAGCATACGGCAACTGATCCACCGCGTGAGTCGCACGATTGCGGACTGGGGGAACGAGGACGGCTATTTCGACACAACGGAAGACGGAGAAACGTTTTATCGCGAATTAACCTGGTTGCTCCTGCACCAGCATGCGGCTTTCAATTCGCCCGTCTGGTTTAACGTCGGCCTTTATCACCAGTATGGCACGAAGGGAACCAAATGCGGCTGGCATTGGGACGAAACGGCCGGTGAAGCGACACAACCCGAGAATCCGTATGAACATCCGCAAGCGTCCGCCTGTTTCATCCAAAGCGTCGAAGACAACATGGAAGCGATCATGGAGCTTGCCCGGAGTGAAGCGTTGCTGTTTAAGTTCGGCAGTGGAACCGGGACGGACCTTTCCACCCTTCGGTCTTGGAAAGAAAAGCTGTCCGGCGGTGGAAAACCTTCGGGGCCGCTCTCGTTCATGCGGGTTTACGACCAGATTGCCGCAGTCGTCAAAAGCGGCGGAAAAACCCGCCGGGCCGCTAAAATGCAGTCGCTCAAGGTAACCCATCCGGATATCATGGAGTTTATCGATTGTAAACACCGTGAAGAGGAAAAAGCCCGGGTCTTGATGAAGCAGGGATTTTCAAACGACGACGCCTATTCCTCGATCCTGTTTCAAAACGCCAACCTCTCGGTGCGTCTGACCGATGATTTCATGCAAGCGGTTAAGGAGAATGAAACCTGGCAAACCCGTTGGGTGACCGATCCTTCGAAAATCGCGACCGAGCAGCCGGCCAGGGAAATTTTCGATAAAATTGCTCGCACTGCCTGGTCCTGCGGCGATCCCGGCGTTCAATACGACACGACGATCAATACCTGGCACACCTGCCCGCATTCGGGACGAATCAATGCCTCGAACCCGTGCAGCGAATATATGTTCCTTGACGATTCCGCCTGTAATCTGGCGAGTATCAACCTGATGCGATTCCGGCGCGAAGACGGCCTGTTCGATCACGAAGGGTTTGTCAAATGCTGTCGTATCATTTACATCGCCCAGGATATCCTGGTGGATCGTGCCAGTTATCCGATCAAAAAAATCGCGGAAAATTCCCATCGCTACCGGCCGCTCGGCTTGGGGTACTCGAACCTGGGGAGCTTGATTATGAGCCTGGGGCTTCCCTATGACAGCGATGAAGCCCGCGGACTTTGTAGCGTATTGACGGCCTTGATGCACGGGGCCGCCTACCGGGCCAGCGCGGAAATTGCGGCGTCCCTGGGAGCCTTTGACGCGTATCGCCGAAACCGCGACTCAATGCTCAAAGTCATCGAAAAGCATTTCAGTGCCGTCAACCGGATCGGGATGTGCCCCAAATACTTGAAGGCGGCCGCACGCGATCTGTGGGACGACGTGCTTGAGATGGGAAACAAACACGGTTTCCGAAATGCCCAGGCGACCGTGCTCGCACCGACCGGGACCATCAGTTTCATGATGGATTGTGACACGACCGGGATCGAGCCGGACATCGCGCTGGTCAAATTCAAACAGCTTGCCGGCGGAGGAACGCTCAAAATCGTCAACAATACCGTCCCCCTTGCCCTTTTGACGTTAGGATACGCGGACGCCGATATCCTTTCGATCACCGGATTCATTGAGGAGAACGGAACGATCGTCGGAGCGCCCGCCCTCTTGGCGGAACATTTGCCGGTTTTCGATTGTGCGTTTCCGACTCCCGGAAGCAATCGTTGCATTCCGTGGAATGCCCATGTCAAAATGATGGCGGCGGCGCAACCGTTCATTTCCGGGGCGATTTCCAAAACGGTCAACATGCCCGGCTCGGCGACGCTCGACGATGTTTCCAACGCCTATATGCTCGGTTGGGAACTGGGCCTCAAGGCATTGGCGATTTATCGCGACGGATCCAAATCGGCCCAACCGCTTTCCACAAAGAAAGAAGAGGAAAAAGCCGGGCCGCTCCCGACGGTCAAATCGAAACGTGAAAAAACCGGCCCGCGGCGCGAGCGGTTGCCCGATACGCGCCGAAGCATGACGCACAAATTCAGCGTCGCCGGGCATGAAGGATACATCACGGTCGGTTTGTATCTCGACGGCCGACCCGGCGAGATGTTTATCACGATGGCAAAGGAAGGGAGCACGATCGGCGGTTTGATGGATTGCTTCGGCACGGCGTTGTCAATGAGCCTGCAATACGGCGTTCCGCTCAAAGTGTATGTCGAAAAATTCTCGCATACACGCTTTGAACCGATGGGACACACCAAAAACCCCGACATTCCCATTGCCCGGTCCATCGTCGATTACATTTTCCGCTGGCTGGGGCATACTTTCCTGCCGGAAATGACGCTTATGAAAAATGATCCGAACGGCAAGTCGAACGGCAAGGGAATACATGATTTCACAAAGCCTCCCACCCAAGCGCAACATACGCTGCAACACAAGCCGGTTCCGTCCGAAAACGGTCCGGCAAAAAGAGACCTTTCGAACTTGCAACCGGGGTCCAAGCCGGAGTTTAACAAAGCCGGTGACTCGGAAATGCTCGGGACATTGGTGGAAAACGCCAAAAAACCGGGAACAAACGGTCATGTCAAGAATATCGCCGTTGCCGTGATGGATAGCACGGTTGCCGGCCCGGAAGCATTTAATCCTTCATTGACCGCCCGATTTTCGGCGGAAGCCGTAGTCCCTTCAATGGCCCGTCCCTCCGCCTTGACTGTGGAAGCCTTGGATATGCGAACGGCAAGTGAACAGTACTCCTCATTCCAATCCGATGCTCCGCTTTGTGATACGTGTGGTTCGATCAGTGTCCGCTCTGGAAATTGTTATCTATGCTATAATTGCGGAAAAAGCATGGGTTGCAGTTGAAATAGCGACGAGCCGGAAACGGTGTTCCCGGCTACCGGAAATTTCCTGAAAAGCTGCGGGAAAGATGGGGAAAAAATCTCTCCCCCCCGGTTGCCCGAACAACGAAAATGGTGTATCATTCCCCTGACGATTGGGGTTTATCGACCCATTTGCCGTAATGATATCGATATACTGAAAGCTGTTGAAATTGCCCGAAGCCGGTCGCGAGCCGCGACGG
>DOMV01000491.1:0-1545 GCA_003509805.1 Planctomycetaceae bacterium | reverse complement strand
GTCGGTTCGATCCCGATCGTCTCCACCACATAAGCCCAAGGGCTTGTAGCTCAGTTGGTTAGAGCGCGTCCCTGATAAGGACGAGGTCCATGGTTCGAGTCCATGTGCGCCCATTTTTGTAAGTTTTGAAATAGCATAAACTTACGCTTGGTGAAATTGTCGCTGTCGGCGAGTTTTTTTGACAAAAGTGAGAGCCGTTTGGCTATAGTTCACCCCACCTGTCAGAAGGGTCGCTATGTTTCTAAAGAAGCGGCTCGCCGCTTGAGGTGCGGTTCCCGGTTTGTCTGAAACGGTATCTACTCTGTCCCGTAAGCGGCCTGACAGTCCTCCCGCGAACAATCGCCTGTCGCTCGAACGAAATGTTTATGTCGTTATATAAACAGGAGTTAGGGACGAGTGAGTGCGGCAGGCAGGCTTGACCGCATGTCCGTTTTCATCGCGTTTCCAGTATAATTGCAAAACACCTGACTGAGAGCTGCACGGTGTTTTGGTTTGCCATTCCCAAAAGTGCGAGTCGGTTGAACATTTGATAAACGTGAATAAATGGTATCTCCTGAACGTCAAAGAATACGATTTCGTCACTGGAAAGCTGCAGGACGGCAATCAGGCCGTTGTCGGACTTCTGTTGCCAAATCTGGCCGTCGCTGTTTTTGATAACGATGGTAATTTTCTTGAATTGAGAGAGTTTCCTGCGGAAGATGAGATGCAGGATATTGACACTGGAATCACTGCAATACAAACGAAACTCGATCTCACGCAAGGGGCAATTAAAATCAAAGAGTTTTTTCTTGATGGCAGGTACGTTGGGCTGAAGGACATGCCCGATGATTACGTCACATTTCTGGAAAACCTTGATTCGGACGAAATCGATGAGAATGAGCGGGAGTATTACCCGGAAGATATCGAAAGCTGGAAAGAGAACAATCTCTTTCTGTTTGTCTGGGCCAAAGACTATTGGATGGATGGAAACACCGGCGAAATCAATTCGACGTGATCTGTCACATACTGACCCGGCAAACCTTGTTTACCATCCGTTCCGGTGAACGAACTTCAGGTTGAATCGGTTCGGAGGGCTGCTTACAATAAAATTGTCGCCTGAATATATACCGCAAACGGCCTGAAATCGTTCCCTCGCACAGTCGCTTGTTGCTCGAACGTTTCTGTCATTATACAAACAGAAGTTAGGGTCGAGTGAGTGCGGCAGGCGGACTTGACCAAATGTTCGTTTTCATTGCGTTTCCAGTATAATTCCGAAGAGGCTGCTGCGTACCGATATCAACAACCTGCCATAACGACATGCCCTCGTAGCTCAGGGGATAGAGCGACGGTTTCCTAAACCGTAGGTCACAGGTCCGAATCCTGTCGGGGGTAGTTTGTAACTCTTGGAGACGTTGAGCTTTACAACGCCGACTGGCATCTTTACTCGTTCGATAAAGATGCCAGTGGGTCCCAAAGTGGTGCCGGATAAAACCGAACGATTTTCCCAATGTCGCTCGGTCTTGTGGCCGGCCACAGGGCGACAGGCATGGTGTCCCTATCAAAAAT
>DOMV01000180.1 GCA_003509805.1 Planctomycetaceae bacterium | reverse complement strand
TCCCATGTTCGGACCGCTTCGCCGCTGGACGCCGGAAACGCTGGAAAATCTCTGGGGGACGCCCGGCGGCGAAATCGTCGGCAAGGTCGCCCTGCTCCTGCGGCGGAGCGACGAGAGCCGCGATCTCCTCGCGGCCTGCCCCGCATGTGGGGCGTTCAACGACCTGTCGGCCTTCCGGGAAATCGTCGATCGGGCCGAAACGATCTACTGCGCCGCCTGCGACCGGCCGATCCGATAAGGCGGCGAATAATATGGTTTTACGGCGNNGGCGCTTTCCAAAACGGCCTGTCCCAAAATACCGCCGTCATTTTTCACCTTTTCTCCCGAATTTTCAGGACGACGCTGCGTCCCAGGGCCTCGCCGGAGCGGAATGTTTCGAACTCCAACGAGTCGATGTTCCGCTTTTTCAGGTGCCGCTTGAGCATTCGCGGGTCGAGATCGACGTCCTCGACGACGACGCAATGAGCCTGTCGAGCCAGCTTTTCCAGTGCATCCGAGCCGTCCGGCAGAGTCAGCGAATCGGAACAGAATTTCCGCACGAAATAGAAGATCGCCCGGTCCGTCGTGTCCGGAGGCGGCGGGCCGACCGTCAGCCGGTAGAGGGCCTGAAAATAGTCCGTGAGCGACGGCTGGCGGAACGTGAAACCGTCGGTATGGTCGACGCGGGTTTTTGCAACGATAATGTTTCCGGCGCCGGGCGATTTCAACGCCGTCCGGGGAAGGTAACGGCGATGATACCATATTTTCGGATCGAATTTCGTTCCCATCAGTTTTTTCGCCGACAGGGAATCGTCCGCGATCTCGATACGAAAATCGCTCAGGTTGTTCAGCTGCCTGCACATCAGGACGACATGGAAGTCCTTCGTGTCCGACTTCGGGCGATTTTCGATCCACTGCAAGTAGCCTGAACGGACGTAACGAAAATTTCGCACTTCGCGCTGCCGCGTCACCGTTCGTTGAAGCCGCTTCCGGTTCAACCCGGCGATTTCGACGAGCGTCCAGTCGACGGACATTTTCGGGAGAATTTCCGGCATTTTCCGGCCCAAATGTTCGATCATGCCGCGGCACAGGTCGCCGCTCCCGCCGCCCAGGTCCGCGATCCGGATGGGAGACGCATCGGCCGGATGTTTCAGCGTCGGGCCGACCACTTTTTCCGCGAGAAATTCCGCTCGCTGCCGGACCAGCGTGTCGTTTTTGTTGCAGAGCAGTTCGGTCAGCCGGTGAATCTCCCGGAACGACTCGAAACGCACGGTTTTGTCGACGGCCGGATAAACGAACAATTTTTTATCACCTGTCGATTTCAGCGGAATCTGGCGGTAGTAATAATACAGAGCGGGAGAAATATCCGTCCGAAAAGGATCGAACGCCGTCACGAGAGGCAAAAATTTGGGATCGTGCGGTTGTGAGGCGTTGCGAATTCTCGACGGCAAATACGCCGGGTGCGTTGCGGTGTCAATCGCGCAGGCGGTCGTGACGCCTTTTCCGTTACGAATTCCGATGCTCCCGAAACCGGATACGGCGGCGAGCAGTCGCGGGCATTTCAACCCCCGTTTTTCAAGTTCCAACGCCGCTTCCAGCAGACTGAAATAATCCGTACAGTAAGAGATCGCGTCGGGCCCGCCGAAACCGGACACGACGAAACGCCGATACGATTCCCGAAATTTTTGGAGGAGTTCCGAGATCGTTTCATGAACGACGGCGCCCCGCCAGTATTCGTCCCACTCGCAGCTTTTCCAGTCCACGGCGGAGGATGCGCCGATCTCGCAGGCATAGATGATCCCGCCCCGG
This sequence comes from Planctomycetaceae bacterium, assembly GCA_003509805.1. Taxonomy (GTDB): domain Bacteria; phylum Planctomycetota; class Planctomycetia; order Pirellulales; family Thermoguttaceae; genus UBA8133. The sequence continues at coordinate 1,958 of DOMV01000180.1, read as the reverse complement.
CGAACAAGACGGACCGGCTTTTCGGAGTTGGTACGGCGAATTGAATCGAGTGACATGGGGCGGCGCGGTGAAAATGAACGTCGGAAAGGCGTTCATCATACACCGTTTCATTTTCGATTCAAGCCTATTTTTGGCCACCCCCGATTTCCCCTGAAATGGAACTACTCGCCTGTTCTTTCCCGCTCGTCCGGAACGGGTTTTTCGATCACCGTGACCGGATTCCGGCGCAACGCCTCGTCGGACATCGCTCGAATTTCGTCTTTTCGAGCCGCTTTCATCCTCCGGAAAATCCACGGTGCGACGGCGCTCCGGTCGGCCCACAGGCCGCGTTGGCTTTCCGCGCCTGTTTCTCACGAGCCGCGAGTTCCTCCGAATCGGAATAGGTCGTGTAGTTCCAAGCATACCCGTTTTCGACCAGACGGCCGACCACCCAGAGGTCGTCGACATACAAATCGGCGATGTCGCGTCCGTACCTGTCGTCGCGTCTGCGCACGATGATCGAAACCGTTTTGCCCTTGACCAAACCGGCCAGATAAGCCGACGCCTCTTCGCCGAAAGGTTGATTCGATTCGGGGGCGTCGATTTGATACAACCGGATCGTCCGGGCCTTTCCGTCTTCGCCCCGAAAACGGAACGTGTCGCCGTCGATGACCGCCGTGATTTTTCCGATCTCGGCGCCCGCTTTCAGGTGGTCCGTTTCCTGTCGAAGCACCCTGACGAGCCGGTCCCTGACGAACGGATGCAATTCGGCAAACATGACCGCACGTTCGGTCCCCTCCCGATCCGTCAAAACGAGGGTCATGTCCTTGAAATGCCCCGAAGCGACCGTTCCGTCGGCCAGCTTCAGGTCGAAACTCTCCTGCGCAAAAACGGCCGCACCGAACAGGCCGATACAAAAGACAAAGGATTGCGTGACCGCACGGAATAACGGCGAGGAAAATCCTGTCATCGGATCATGGGGTGTGTTGGCGAAATACGGGGAACCGACCATCGATTGTAACGGGAATCGGCCCCTATTTCCATCCCCCGTCAAAAAGGCCGTTCGCTCCTCCGTATGACCTCACGACGGCGCCGGACGATCGTCTTCCCCCGTCGGCGCCCGGATCGCTTCGAGATCGCGGTGAACGCTTTCCGGCGTGACGCATTCCATCGCGGCGACGGTCCGGACGATGTGGTCGCGGACCGTTTTCAGGGCGTCGAGATCGGCGGCGGTACGCGGTTCGGCGCGATAACATTGATCCATCATGGATCGGATGCGGTTGAAAAGCGACTCGCCGACGTCGTAATAGACGTCGAAAAATTCATCATCTTGCCGGGAATGTTGCATGGCGGACTCCGTAAAAGAAGGACTTGAAATGCAAGTCGAGGCGGAGCCGTCTTCCAAACAGAAGCGGGGTACGCCATGCGCCCTTGAGTACGAAGTCATCCTCCCCGCTACAGAGAGCAGCACGGCTCGCGCACATGCCAATGCGACAATACCGCCTTGCGACGGTACGCCGCACGATGCTTCGCAAGTCGTCCCCATGACGCCCCCGTTTTCAGGGAGTGCATGACTGGAACGACAAGTAGTTTTCTTTCAACCGGCAAGCCGGGTAGCGATGAAAGAAAGCCCCATCAAAAGATGGTCTCAAGGGCAAATACTTGCGAAAACAGGTTGGTAACCGGCACCGGGCCGGACGATTTATCGGATCATAAAATTGGGGGAAAAAGTGAATTCACAACCGACGCCCTCATTGTACCCGACTACGAGCCGGTTGCAATATGTGACGGCGAAACGTTCGCAAACCGTGCCGGGACGACGTGCGCGAAAAAATTTTTCGCGGATGTCTTGACTTTCATTTTCGACCATACTATATTCCTCCACATGGGGCGGATATCGGACGTCGTCACATATTGAATGTCACGTTTCGGTTTTCGCCCGATCCCACTTTCGGTCATCCGCCCGGCGAGCAATCGAC
>DOMV01000403.1 GCA_003509805.1 Planctomycetaceae bacterium | reverse complement strand
ACCGCCCGTTTATCTTCGGGCAGTCGCCCACTGCGGCGACCATGCAACGTATCGGGAGCCAACGGCCCGCACCCGCCCGGCCGCCGCGGACACGCCTGCGCGGCATGTGTTCGGTTTCGGGAAATTTTCACGGCTTACGGCATTTCTTCCGCCTGTTTTTCAAACGAAACGGAAGAACCCGGCGCGATTCTAAGCGCCGAGCTTGCCTTGAACGAGATCGCACATGTCCTGGACGGTCAGGATCGTCGCCATGTTTTGGATGAGGGGATTCTTTTCGAAAGCGTCCAGATTGGCGTTCGGGATGCGTTTTTTCAACTCGGCGACCCCGGCGGCCGTCAATTTGCCGTCTTGGACAAATTCGGTCCCATCCTTTGTCAAATCTTCCGGGATCAATTCGCCGCGGTCGATTTTGATCGAGAAGGTTTTTTCGAGGCGATAAACGATGTCGAGCAGATCGATCGATTCGGCTCCCAGATCGCCGACCAACGTCGCTTCGGGCGTGACTTCGTCTTCTTCGACCGCCAGTGCTTCCACGAGCGCTTCACGAACACCTGCGAATACTTCTTCCTTTGTCGCCATGAAAAATATCTCCATTAGAATGATGTGAACGAACCGCCGCCGAAGACCGTCTTCATGCGGAACACGATTGACATTGTCGATGCACGTCGTCGATTGACACGTTGCCGATTGACGCTGCCTGAAAACCGAGTGCGGGCCGCACGGCGGAACCGAGCCCCCATTTTAACACCCCTGTTTCGAAACACAACCGGGGGAGAACGGAGGGCGGAGAAAAAGCGTGCCCAAAAGCACGCCGTTGAATACGCGTCGAACGCCCGGAACGCCGTTTTTTTCAGCAACACACGCGTTCCATGATCCATCGGTTGAGATCTTCGAGCATCGGGGGGGCGATTTCCTGGCCGCAAGGATATTGCCGGATCGAGATCGGCATTCCGGCCGTATGGTACAGCGCGAGGGTTCGCGAGGCTTCCCGGAGGGTAAACGTTTCGCTCCGCTCGCCGACGGCCAGGAGCGTCGGCAACGACCGCACCGCATTCCATTGGCGGAGCGGCAAATTTCCCTGGGGAAACGAGCCGCAAAGCGAGACGACGCCGCCGAACGATTGCGGGTACAGCATCGCGAGTCGCAGGGCCATGGTTCCGCCTTCGTCAAACCCGGCAAGAAACACGCGGTCCCGGGCGATGTTACATCGTTGCATCGCAATATCGATGCACTCGAAAACGCGACGCTCAGCCTGTTCGATCGCCGCGGAATGCTGCGGCCAGGCATACCGGAGACGCGAAGCGGTTTCCCGCCCCGGTTCGTGAGCGAGCGGTACGGGCGCGTCGTTTTCCAGGCCGCGGGGAGCGACCGCGACATAATTTCTCATGCTGATCATCGGCATGACCCGCATGACCTGCCGTTCGTCGCAGCCGGAACCGTGCAACCATACGATCAGGGGATAGGCGTAACCCGGCTCGTAATGCATCGGGGAAAAAAGGACATGCGGCAACGCCTGCTGCGGTTGATGCGTAACCCGGGAAAAACTTAATTCGAGCGTCAGTGATTCCCGGATCGGGGTACTTCGCGCGGGGGACGCGGTGGAAACGGCGCAGGGACGGCAATCGACAAGGTGTTGAATCGGTTCCGGTATCGGCATGGTTTGTGGTGTATTGTGGGGAGCGAAAACCAGAGATACGGAAAGCGGTTGAAATACGGTGAAATTCTTTCCGAAGCCGTCGATTCGAGAGCCTGCCCATCGGAAACAACACCGCCTGAAGGGAAACAGGCGGATTTAACGGGCGGTGTTTACCTGTGACAGGGCCGGCTTCGGCAGAAAAACGATTCTCCGAGTTCTCTTTGTGTTTTCGAATGGTGTTTTCGAATGTAAAAACAGGGTGGAGAAGCGTGGCGATGCACCTTCCACCATTTCGGGCGACTATATCGTATTTTGACGAATCATGTCAATAGGAAAACCCGGGCGATCCTGTCCCAAGACGGCTTCGATCAATGTGTACTGGAAAACGCGATGAAAACGCCCATTTGGTCAAGTCCGCCGGCCGCACTCACTTGCTTCTAATCTCTGTGTGTACAGTGACATAAGCGTTTCGTTCGAGCNNGCCGTAGTTTCATGCCGTTTACAGTGTCTATTTCAGTGTCTATGAGACTGTTCGATAACCTCAAAACCGATTTGCCCATCTTGCCGCAAAGCGACACTATGGGTAAGGCTGGCGAAATTTTCGACGGTTGCCGAACAAGTCTACGGTGAAAAGTACCTGCGACCATCACGACGACCCGAAGACAACTCCCATTTTCTCTAATTTTACTGCAAGCGAAAAGGGGAGTCTTGGGATAATTGGGGATTTTCTTGAGGATTATTGGGATTTCTCCCGTATCGTAGATATAATTCGATTCTTCGCTGAAAGCGGAAGCGACATAACATTCGATTACATAAGAACAAACAGAATTGCCGGATTCGATCAGGTCACGGATTCATGCTTGTTTTGGGAGAATATGCGGAGTTTTCCGCCCAAACCACCCTGTGAAAACGCTCGTGCAAAGTGACCCTTCCATACCGTAACCGGCCTGACAATCCTCCCGCGCAGAGTCACCAACCGTTCGAACGATCCGTTTATGTCATTATATAAGCAGAAATTATGATCGAGTGAGTGCGGCAAGCAGACTTGACCAAACGTTCGTTTTGATCGCGATTCCAGTACACACGATTCAACGGTGTTCGGCGAGCATGATTTCTCTTTTCAGCAGGACGATCGCTTCGCAGGAAACGGCTTCCTCGCGACCGATGGGACCGACATGTTCGCCGGTTTTCGCCTTGATCCCGACCCGGTCCGGTGCGATTTCGAGCAGTTCGGCGATTCGACGGCGGATTTGGTCCTTGTACGGCCCGATCTTCGGGCGCTGGGCGAAAACGATGCAATCAAGGTTGACGACCGTCCAGCCCGTTCGCACCACTTCTTCGAGCGCAGTTCGAAGCATTTGGGCGGAATCGCGTCCCCGATTGACGGGATCGGTGTCCGGGAACAGGTCGCCGATATCGCCCAAGGCCGCCGCGCCGAGAACGGCGTCGGTGACGGTATGAAGCAGGACATCCGCATCGCTGTGGCCGTATAACGTCCGGTCATGCGAAATCGCGATTCCTCCCAAAAGAAATCCGGTTCCCGGGACAAGCCGGTGCGTATCGTGTCCCAATCCGACTCGGTAATCGTTTTCCATCGAATTCCATCAAGGTGAGTGATTTATACTTCAGACGGCCTGAAACGGTTTCCGCGAACAATCGCCTGTCGCTCGAACGAAACGTGCAACCCGATATTTACACGGACGTTGTGGCGAATGAGTGCAACAAGCAGCCTTCAC
>DOMV01000257.1 GCA_003509805.1 Planctomycetaceae bacterium | reverse complement strand
GGCGCGGACGCCGTTATAGAGCTTGGCGGCGAGGACGCCAAGATCGTCTTTTTGACGGGCGGGCTCGAGGAGCGCATGAACGGGAGCTGCGCGGGCGGCACGGGCGCGTTTATCGACCAGATGGCGCTTTTGATGAACGTCGAAACGCTTGAGCTGGACGCGCTGGCCGAAAACGCGAAAACCGTCTACCCTATAGCGTCGCGCTGCGGCGTTTTCGCGAAAACGGACGTTCAGCCGCTTTTGAACCAGGGCGCGGCGAAGGAGGACGTCGCGGTCAGCGTGTTTCAGGCGGTGGTTGATCAAACCGTCGCAGGGCTGGCGCAGGGGCGCAGGATACAGGGCAAGGTCGTATACCTGGGCGGGCCGCTGTCGTTTTTGCCGCAATTGAGGCGGCGCTTCTCTGAAACGCTGGGCCTGAAAGACGCCGTGTTCCCCGAAAACGCGCGCTGCTTCGTGGCCATTGGCACCGCTCTTTTAGCGAAGAGCGGCCCCGCATTTGAAACGCGCGCGCTGCTGAGCAAGCTGGAAAACGCCGAGTGGGACAGAGCGCGCTCCGGCAATATCGAGCCGCTCTTTGAAAGCGAGCCGGAATACGAGCGCTTTCGCGCGCGGCACGCCCTCGCGGGCGCGCTATACGCCGAGCCGCAGGAATATAACGGCGACGCTTACTTAGGCATAGACGCCGGGAGCACAACGACGAAGCTTGCGCTTATAACCGAAGAAGGGCATATCCTCTACAGCTATTACGCGCCGAACAAGGGCAGCCCCGTCGAGGTCGTGCGCGAGCAATTGCTGCGAGTACACGCGCTCTGCGGCGATCATATCCGCATCCGCTCAAGCGCCGTTACAGGCTATGGCGAGGCGCTGATACAAACGGCGTTTCGCGCCGATCACGGCCTGGTGGAAACCATCGCGCACCTTTTGGCCGCGAGGCATTTTTCGCCGGAGGTCGACTATATAATAGACATCGGCGGGCAGGATATCAAGTGCTTCCAAATTAAGGACGGCACGGTCGATTCCATCATGCTGAACGAGGCGTGCTCCTCCGGCTGCGGCTCGTTTATCGAAACGTACGCTTCGAGCATGTCCTATACCGCCGAGGAATTCGCGAAGCTAGGCCTTTTTGCCAAGCAGCCGAGCGACCTCGGCTCGCGCTGTACCGTGTTCATGAACTCCTCGATAAAGCAGGCCCAGCGCGAAGGGGCGTCCATAGAGGATATCGCCGCCGGGCTGTCGATAAGCGTCATCAAAAACGTCATGTACAAGATATTGCGCGTAACAAACGCGTCGGCCTTGGGCAAGCATATCGTCGTGCAGGGCGGCACGTTCATGAACGACGCGATTTTGCGCGCGCTGGAGCGCGAAATCGGCACGGAGGTTACGCGTCCTGCTATTGCCCGCCTTATGGGCGCTTATGGCGCGGCGCTGTACGCGAAGGCTCATAGGGGCAAAACGAGCTCGCTCATGCCTATGGAGGGCTTAACAAACTTCGCGCATACCTCGCGCACGACGAAATGCGCGCTGTGTACGAATAAATGCCAGCTAACGATAAACCGCTTCGGGGGCCGTACGCTCATATCCGGCAACCGCTGCGAACGCCCCACGGGCGAAAAGGCGGGCGCTAAATTGCCGAATCTCTACGAATATAAGTACAAGGCTCTCCGCGAAACGCCCGTACAAAACATACGCGCGCCGCAAATCGGCATGCCCTTTGGGCTGAATATGTACGAGCTGCTGCCGTTTTGGCGCGCTTTATTCGAGAACATGGGCTATAGCGTCGTTATACCTCCGGAATCGACGCGGGAGCTATACCAAAAGGGCCAGCACTCGATACCTTCGGATACGGTCTGCTATCCGGCAAAGCTATTGCACGGCCAAATAGAGGCGTTGTGCGAGATGGGCGTTACGGATATCTTTTACCCGTGCATGCCGTATAACGTTGATGAACACATATCGGATAACCGCTATAATTGCCCCGTCGTCGCGTATTATCCGGAGCTGCTCAGGGCCAACATGGAGGCTTTGGGCTCTGTGCGCTTCCATAATCCGTATTTTGCCGTAAACAGGCGCAATAAGTTCCGCGCTCAGCTGGAGCCGTTTCTCCGCGAGGCGTTCGGCATTTCCGCGCTTAAGGTTCAAGACGCCGCCGACGCGGGCTACAAGGCGCTCGAAGCCTATATGCGCGGCGTGCGCGAGCAGAGTATGGCGGCGATACGTTGCGCCCGCGAAAAGGGCCTGCGCATAGCCGTCGTCGCCGTGAGGCCGTATCACGCCGATCCGGAGGTGCATCACGGCATAGCGCAGATGTTTACGCAGCTCGGCTGGGTGGTGGTCAGCGAGGACGCCGTTTGGCATCTCGCGCCGCGCTCGCGTGTAAACGTATTGAACCAATGGACGTACCACGCGCGCGTATACGCCGCCGCGCGCTACGCCGCGTCGCAGCCGGATATGGACTTTGTGCAGCTTGTTTCGTTCGGCTGCGGCATGGACGCCGTAGTAGCGGACGAGGCCCGCGATATCCTCGAAAGCGCGGGACGCATTTATACGCAGTTGAAAATCGACGAGATATCAAACCTCGGAGCGGCGCGGATACGTTTGCGCAGCCTGAAAGCGGCGGTGGAATCGCGCGAGGAGGTAAAAGTTGCGCACCTACGATAAAAAAGGCCGCCTGATCTTCACGCGGCGCATGAAAAAAACGCACACGCTGCTGATGCCGATGATGCTGCCGGTGCATTTCGAGCTGATTCGAAGGGCGCTGGAGCTGCACGGCTACAAAGCGGTGCTGCTAAAAAATTCGGGGCCGGAGGTCGTTGAGGAGGGGCTAAGAAGCGTCCATAACGACGCGTGCTACCCGGCGCTTTTGGTTATCGGGCAGCTTCTCGACGCCGTAAAGCGCGGCGGCTTCGACGAAAACAGAATCGCGCTGATGATCACTCAAACGGGCGGCGGCTGCCGCGCGTCGAACTATATCCACCTTTTGCGCAAGGCGCTAAAGCGCAACGGCTTGGAGCACATCCCCGTCGTGTCGCTCAATACGGCGGGGATGGAGAAGAATCCGGGGTTTAAGCTTACTCTAACGCTGCTCGCGCGCATGATCGTATCGACCATCTACGGCGATTTGCTTATGCTGCTACACAACCGCTGCCGCTCTTACGAAATTACTCCCGGCGACGCGGATAGGATGGTCGATAAATGGCAGGATATCCTAGGCAGAGATTACAGCAAGGCGCGCAATCTGCGCGTAAAAAGGATTAAAGTGAATTTCCGGCGTATCTGCGAGGATTTCGCTAAAATCCCGCTGGATATAACGGAAAAGCCTCGCGTAGGCGTCGTCGGCGAAATCTACGTCAAGTATGCGCCGCTGGGCAACAACAACCTCGAAAAGTTCTTGCTTAGCGAGGGCTGCGAAATAGTTGTGCCGGGCTTGGTGGATTTTATACGCTATATGGTCGAGAACCAGATTCAGGATAATATTATCTACGGTACGGGCTATTTCAAGCGCCGCGCGTTCGAGTACGCGAGAAAGCTGATAGATTCGCTGCGCGGCTATATGTCGAAATGCGTAGCGGAATACGAACAGTTCGCGCCCGTCGCGCCCGTGCCGTTTGAGAACATTACGAAATACGCGCAAAAGCTCGTTTCGCTCGGCAACAAGATGGGGGAGGGCTGGCTGCTTTCGGGCGAGATGCTTGAACTCATCCATCAGGGCGTGCCGAATATCGTCTGTACGCAGCCTTTCGGCTGCCTGCCGAACCATATCGTTGGCAAGGGCATGATCCGCCCGATCAAGCGCATGTATCCCGAGGCGAATATCGTCGCGATAGACTACGACCCCGGCGCGACAAGGGTTAATCAGGAAAATCGGATAAAGCTTATGCTGGTTAACGCGAAGGAGGGGTTGTTCGAGAAGGCTAAGCAGAGTGTTGGGATACGCGAAAAGAGCGTCGAATACGCGAATCATTAATAGAATCAAAAAAGCGGCCGAAGCCGCTTTATTGATTCTATTTACCTTTACACCATTTCCCTAGCCACATAATGCGTATGCAGCAGCTCGTGCGCCAAGTCGCCGTACGGCTCCCCAAGGAACTCTTTATACAGCTGGAGCACTTCTTTGTTCTCGTGCGATACGCGGATGGGCTTCGACCTATCCTCTTCGTAGATCGCGTTCGCGCGCTTGCGGATGATCTCGATGTCGTTGTGGTGGTACGGCTGGCCGCCGCCGCCAACGCACCCGCCCGGGCACGCCATGATCTCGATCGCGTGGAAGTTGTACATTCCGTTCTTGATACCGTCGAGCAGCTTGCGCGCGTTGCCCAACTGGTGGGCGATACCTATATTTATAGGAGTTCCGTTGAAGTCGATCGTCGCCTGACGTATACCCTCCAGACCGCGTAATTCTGTGAAGTCGATCTTCGGAAGCGATTTACCCGTGAAGACCTCGTATGCGGTCCTCACCGCCGCCTCGATAACGCCTCCCGTTGCGCCGAAGATAACTGCAGCACCGGTCGATTCGCCGAGAGGTGCATCGAAATCCTCGTCGGGCAGCGACACAAAATCAATATTGTAGGTCTTTATCAAAGCCGCCAACTCGCGCGTCGAGATCGAGAAATCGACATCCGGATTGCCGTTCACCTTAAACTCGTCGCGCTGGCACTCATATTTCTTGGCCAGACACGGCATGATCGACACAACGACCATGTCCTCGCGTTTGATTCCCAACTGGTCGGCATAGTAGGTCTTTGCCACCGAGCCGAACATCTGCTGCGGAGAACGTGCCGTCGAAGGAATATCGAGCATCGTCGGATAATACGTCTCGAAGAAATTCACCCACGCCGGGCAGCACGAGGTTAGAATAGGCAACTTAACGCTCTTGTCTCCTCCGAGGTATTTTGTCAGCCTGTCGAGGAGTTCGGTTCCCTCCTCCATGATGGTTAGGTCGGCCGCAAAGTCGGTGTCGAACACCTTGTCGAACCCGATCCTGCGCAGTGCGGCAGCCAGTTTTCCCGTGACGAGCGTACCTGCCTCCATGCCGAATTCCTCGCCCAAAGCTGCACGAACCGCCGGTGCTGTCTGCACGATAACAGTCTTCGTGGGGTCGGCTATGGCCTTCATTATATTCCTCGTATCGTCGAATTCCGTCAGCGCACCCGTCGGGCAAACCGCAACGCACTGACCGCAGAACGTACACGGAGAGTCGATCAGGTCCTGCTCGAAAGCGGGGGCCACAACGGCCGTAAATCCGCGGTTTATAGCGTTTAGCGCACCAACGGTCTGAACCTTATTACAAATAGTCTCGCACCTGCGGCACATGATGCACTTATCCATGTCCCTGTTCAGTGCCGGCGAAACGTCCTTGCGATAGGTCGACACAGCCGCATTCTCAACAGCATGTATCTCCCTGATTCCCAGTGTCTGTGCAATTTCCTGAAGGTCGCACTGTCCGCTCTTCGAGCAGATTAGGCAATCCTTCGGGTGGTCGCTCAACAGAAGTTCCATAACCGTCTTGCGGGCATTGATAACCCTCACCGTGTGGGTTTTAACCACCATTCCTTCCATGCACTCCGTCGAGCAGCTCGGGGCCAGATTTCGTCGACCTTCGATCTCGACAACGCAAATTCGGCAACCCGCAGGCTTATTCTCGATACCCAGGTGATGAAGGTTCATATAACACAGCACCGGAATATTGATTCCCATCTGTTTGGCCGCCTGGTACACCGTCGTACCCTTTTTTACCTCAATCGAGGCGCCATCTATCGTTAACTTTACCATGATACTCTCTCCACCTTACTGAACGTTAATAGCCGAAAATTTACACTTGTCGTAGCATGCGCCGCAGCGGATACATTTTGTCTGGTCAATCACGTGCGGTTCGCGTTTCTCGCCTGCGATGGCGTCGACCGGGCAGTTCCTCGCGCATAGTGTACATCCCGTACATTTTGCCGGGTCTATCGTGTAGGTCATCAGCGCCTTACACTTACCCGAAGGGCAGGTCCTCGTCGTGACGTGAGCTACATACTCGTCCCAGAAATACTCCATCGTCGACAGTACGGGGTTCGGCGAAGTCTGCCCCAAACCGCACAACGACGTATCTTTGATCACGTTGCTCAAATTCTTCAGATACGGCAGGTCTTCTTCGGTACCCTTTCCTTCGCAAATCTTCTCGAGCGTCTCGTGCAACCTCTTGTTACCCACGCGGCACGGCACGCACTTTCCGCACGACTCTTCGACCGTAAATTCGAGGTAATATTTCGCAACCGAAACCATGCAGTCGTCCTCATCGAGAACGATCATACCACCCGAACCCATCATCGAGCCGGCTGCCGAAAGATTCTCGTAGTCGATCGGTGTGTCGAGGTGTTTCTCGACCAAACAGCCTCCCGAGGGACCTCCGGTCTGCATTGCCTTAAACTTCTTGCCGCCCTTGATGCCGCCGCCGATCTCATAAATGATCTCACGCAGCGTGATACCCATCGGTACCTCGATCAAACCGACGTTGTTGATCTTGCCCGCAAGTGCGAACACTTTCGTGCCCTTGCTTTTTTCGGTGCCGATGCTCGAGAACCACTCCGGCCCTTTAAGAAAGATAACAGGAACGTTGGCATACGTCTCGACGTTGTTCACGTTAGTCGGTTTGCCAAGATAGCCGCTTTCGGCAGGGAAGGGAGGTTTAACGGTCGGCTCGCCGCGCTCGCCTTCCATTGAGTGGATGAGTGCCGTCTCTTCGCCGCAAACGAAGGCCCCGGCCCCCATCTTGATAATCATTTTAAGGGAAAAATCGGTTCCGAGAATTTTTTCCCCGAGCAGGTTGTTCGCCTCGGCCTCGGCGATCGCGTGTTTGAGCCGTTCAATCGCGAGCGGGTATTCGGCCCTGATGTAGATGTAGCCCTTGTCGGCTCCGATCGCGTACGCCGCGATTGCCATGCCTTCGAGGAGCCGGTGCGGATCGCCTTCGATGACGGCACGGTCCATGAAGGCGCCCGGGTCGCCCTCGTCCGCGTTGCATACCAGGTATTTTTGCGGATCTTTCTGGGCGAACGCGAATTTCCATTTCATACCGGTCGGAAAACCGCCGCCGCCGCGACCCCGGAGACCGCTTTGTTCGATTTCCTTGCAGACCGCCTCGCCGCTCATCGTCGAAAGGACTTTTTTCAACCCCCGGTAGCCGTCCCGGGCAAGGTATTCTTCCAAGCTCGCCGGGTTGATGACCCCGCAATTCCGGAGCACCCAACGTGTCTGGGGGCCGAAAAAAGGGTGTTCGTCCTGGAATTTGACGCCGTCCCACGGTTCCAGGCCGTCGGTTTTGAATTGGGCGAGCGTAAGCCCTTTGGGTGTTTCGCCGGCAAAAACCGCTTTGAGAAACTCGTCGACCTTGTCTTGCGTGATCGTTTTCCCCATCAACCGGCAACGACCGGGAAGCTGGACGTCGACCAGCGGCTCTTCGACACAGAGCCCGATACAGCCGACTTCGACGATATCGGCATCAATCGCGTTCTTTTCGAGATATTGCCTTATTTTTTCCAGTGTGAAAGCCGCACCGGCCCCGAGACCACAGGTACCGGTTCCGATGAAAACGACCGGCTTTTGAACGTTTTCACGACGCAGGGCGACCATCCGGTCTTCCCATTCTTTTTGGCCCGTTTTCGGGTCGGCCCCGTCGATCGCCCACTGGAGAAACGCATTGTTGATTTTCATGTTATGCACTGAAAATGGTTGAAAAATATTGTTCTATTCCGTAAACGGCCTGATAATCCTCCCGCGAATAATCACTTGCAGCCCGAACGATCCGTTTATGTCATTATACGAACGGAAGTTAGAGGAGAGTGAGTACGGCAGGCGGACTTGACCACATGTTCGTTTTCATCGCGTTTCCGGTATATTCCGGTTCCTCGTTCTCACGGATCATCATTGACTCCGCCCAATTCTCGATGCGGAGCGGTGCAGATATCCGTATCGAGGAGACAGCCATCCATTATACTGAAGGCGGTTGAAATTTCCCGAAGCCGACTTTCAAGGAGCCTGCCCACCGGAAACGACACTGCCGAAGGTAAACAGGCGGTTCAACCGGAAAACGGGGCCGGCTTCGGTATACAATGGCTCTCGTTCCCTTTCGAAAGTCCGACTTTCATAAATATCGCGAATCATTTCTTCGGCTCTTCGTTCATCGTCGGCCCACCCGCCACAGATTTCGTCCACGGCTCTCCCGTGTTTCGATTTGCCGTCTTGTCCGGCTTCTGTCCATTTTCCGGCAGTTCGCGGTAGACATCGCGTCGGCGCCATGCCGCTCAACCTTGTTTGCGGTATTGGTTGACAATGCCCGGGATTTTTTGGCTGGTCAGATTGGCGTGGAAATTGCCGTCGATGTTGATGACCGGGGCGAGTCCGCAGGCTCCGATACAGGCGACAACCTCCAGACTGAAGAGCCCGTCGCGGGTCGTTTCACCGCTGTCGATCTTCAATTCCCGTTTGAGGGAATCCAGCACGGCCGCCGAACCTTTTACGTGGCAGGCGGTTCCCCGGCAGACTTGGATATGGTATTTTCCCTGTGGCGCGAATCGGAATTGGTTGTAAAACGTCGCCACTCCGTAAATTTTGCTGACCGGCAGGTTAAGGGCCTTGCCGACCTCCACGACCGCTTCCCGCGAGAGAAAACCCTGTTTTTCCTGGATTTCCTGTAAGATCGGAATCAGCGAATCCCGTTTGGCTTCCGGGTGGGCGGACAAAATTTCCTTGACTCCTGCCGTGATCGATGTCGTTGTCGTGCTCATGGTTTCCTATATACACTGTATTGACGGAAAAGGGAATACCGTTTTCAGCGTCGTTTTCGGGGGCGAACCGCCCGTCGCGGCGTTCAAAGCAGTCTTGTCCCTATAACGTTGCTCCCTATAACGCTGCTCTCAATAACGCAGCTCTCAACAACTCCGCGGTCTGCCGAAAAGCAGCGACGATGTTCCTGGGACGATGTTCATGGGTCCATTGTGCGCGATTTGAAAAAGGATTTCCAGTAGGGGAGAGAAAAAAGTCGGGGGGAGCGAAAAAAAGTCGCCGAAAGTTTTATTTTGCCCCCCTCGACAAAATCCAATTTGGCGGTAGAATGTCTTCTCACATGTCGCGGGGTAGAGCAGCCCGGTAGCTCGCGAGGCTCATAACCTCGAGGTCGCAGGTTCAAATCCTGTCCCCGCAATTTCGGCCCCTTTCACGGGGCCTTTTTTGTTTTCTTGCCGTGGTGTTTCGCCCATAGTGTTTCGCCCATAGTGTTTCGCCCATAGTGTTTCGCCAGGGCCGATTTTGCCGCGATTTTGCCGGTTGTTTGTTTGACCCGGTTGTTTTTTTGACCGGCGCATCGAAGACGCCTGTGCCGCGGTGTCCTGAGGAGAGACGAAGGAACGGAGAAGGAAATGGCGCGAAAAAGCGATCCTCTCAAAATGATCGTCGATATTGCGAATGCGGTCGGGTTGACCAAGCGACGCCGCTTTGGAGGTCGATCGGGTCGTTCGGGAAAACGGGCCGCAGGCGGAAGCCTGGTTGCGGTGATCGTCGCGGCCATCCTGCTTCTCCTGGGCGTGTTTTTGGAGAGAAACGCCGTCGTTCCGACACCCGGGGAGGGCGGGGCGTATACGGTGATCCGTTGTGTCGACGGCGATACGCTGCTCCTTGACGACGGTTCCCCCAAAGGGATGCGGGTCCGGTTGATCGGCGCGAACACCCCGGAAACCGTCAAGCCGGACTGGCCCGTCGAACCTTACGGCCCGGAAGCGTCCGCATTCACGAAACAGGTGGTGGCCGCGGGCGAAAACAAGGTCCGTCTCGCTTTCGACGGCGACCGGGTCGATAACTTCGGTCGCACCCTTGCGCTTGTTTATGTTCGCGATACGTCGGGAAAAGAGGTCATGCTGAACGAACTGCTGATCCGGGAAGGTCTCGCAACGGCCGAGCTTGGTTTCAACTATTCCGGCGCGACCAAAAATCTGTTTCGACAAGCCGAAATGGAGGCGAAGAGGGAAAAACGGAATATCTGGCGCGCTCCCGCATCGACCTTTTCTACCGAAGCCGGTTGAGTCGTTGGTAAACACAGGCCCGAATCGTCGGCCTCGGGAAATCTCAATGGCTTTCATACATTGATCGGCGCCGGCCCCGTTTTCCGTTTTCCGGGCGATTCTTTATGGGGTCTTTATTTGGCGCTTCGCGTTCCGGCGGACTGATCGGTGACGTCGCTCGGACTTCCAAGTTGCGAAAGAACGTGCAAAAGGCCGTTGAGGTGGGCGAACCTCGGTCCGAAACGGTCGACGAACTCCGAGAGCACGTATTCGCCGCCGCGAAGCGTTTCAAAACCGTATTCGATCTCTTCCGTGATCGAGGTCAGGTAATCGGTTTGAATTTTTCCCAATTTGTCAGCGGCCCGGCGGCAAAAATGAGCGAGCTCCGGATTGGCCTGTTGCCAGACCGACAATTCCGCCATCCGCTGCCGATGATGGGAACCGATTTGGACGACCAGTTCTTCAAGAAGTTCGTTCTGGCGATCCTGGGCCGCGAGCATCTCCCGCATTAACGTGCAAAGCTCGCCTGAAGAATCCTGGTCCTGTTTTTCCGGGACGGGAAGAGAGGAACAGGCATCGACCTGGGTAAAAAAATGTGGAGTTGCTTGACGTTCGGTCATCATATCCTGATAAATAAGTGAAATAAAAAGTAGGATCGGAATAATGTATACGGAACGCACCGGATTCGGCGGCAAGGCGGACATCCGCATCGGGCCTCGGCGACGAAGAGTACAGTATAATCGAATCTCGCTTGAAAAGTCGAGTACCCCGCGGTTATTGTTACAAAAGATATTCAAACTTTTTTTATGTTTTCACCAAAATGGCAAAAAGGGCAAAATACGAAGCGTGGAGCGTGTCCGCGACGTTTTCGGATCGAACAAAGGAATCCGGATTCACCGTATTTATCGAGGTAGGGACCGGAGAATTCCGATATACCAGAAGCGGTTGCAATTTCCCGAAGCCGAGTCCGTGACGGACGGCCGGCTGCGTCGACGCCCATGCGGCAGGCCGACTTGACCGAATGTTTGTTTTCATCGCATTTCCAGTATATGTCCGATTCATCCGATAAAACAGAGCTCCTTGGTTTTCTTACGGTAATCGAGCATGTCCCGCTCGGTCGCGTGGGCGGCTTTCTCGTATTGAATCAGGCCGGTCGCCCCGTGGAATTCCACTGCACAAGCCCCGTCCGTGCCAACAGGGCACAAGAGATTCTGTACGGCAGTTCGCTGTACCCGTTCCTGTACGGTGAACAAATCGCGGGAACCCTGGTTTCGAAAACCAAATCGCCCGTGACGCTTCTGCTGACCGATTCGATTCCCGTGCTTGCCGTTCAGGAATCGGTCGATTTGCCGGTCGTCTACGTTTGTGCGCGGAAACGGGAGGAGGGGGAACAGGGAGAACGGGGAAACGAACAGGTTCGACAATCGCTCCTGGACTTCGGGATCGAAAACGCCGTCCGGACCGATGAGGATACGGAAAAAAACGAACGGGAGAAAGCCCGGCGTTTGCACGATATTCCCGGATTGAGTGTCGCCCGATGGCGGGAAATCGAGTGCGGGAACCAATGGATCGGCGTGCCCGCGGGCAACGAAGAGGAACTCGAAATTTTCAGGCGGCGATTTCAACGGCTGGCAAAGACGCTCGATATTGCCGAACCGTTCGAACGGATCAGGCTCGCCGTCGAAGAAACGCAGAAGGCGGCCTGAAAAATCAAGTATGCCGGAAACGCGGTGAAATTGATTGTTTGGTGAAGACCGCTTGTCGTACTCACTCGCCGCAACATTATTGTAAATATCGGGTTGCACGTTTCGTGCGGGCGGCAGGCGATTGTTCGCGGGAAAAACCTGCCGTAGTTTCAGGCCGTCTGACGCATACATCCTGAAAGCCGTTCAGGTTTTCCGCATTCGATTTTCAGATTGAAGGGCGATCCATGGATATCGAAACACATTCCTGCGAAATTCCGGAGCCGCCGCGGGTTCTTTCGCCGCTTGCCCTTGAGGAACCGTCGGTCGAGATGTATATCACCGGTTGGAACCGTTCCCTGACGCGGGCCGTTTCCTGCGAGTTGCGTTCGATCAATCCGGCTGTTCATACGAATCTCCGGGTTTTTTCAGTACCGGTCCATGCCCGAAATCGCGTGGACGCCAAAAGCTGGTTCTTCGTGCCGCCCCCGGAAGAATGGAAGGCGTGTGGCGGAGAGACGGAGGCGGGAATCCGGCCCCCTGCGTTCGAAAAACAATGTTTCGACGCGGAAAAAGACGGGAACGAGGAAACAATACCCGTGTGGCCGGAAACGGGGCGACCGGAAACGTGGACGCGCGTCCCGGTTCCAAAAGACGCCATCAAATTGGCGGACAAACTCGGTTACCTCTTGCAGCCGCCGCTGGAAGCGATCTTGAAACTGCCTTCCCTGGAAATGCCGTTCAACCCCTTTCCTTACCAGCGTCAGGGGGTCGCCTTCCTGTACAGCGCCCAGTTCGCGATCCTTGCCGATGAAATGGGGCTCGGCAAAACGATGCAGGCGATCACCGCGATCCGCCTGCTCCTGCGCACCGGCGAATTGAGGAATGTCCTCCTGGTGTGCCCGAAACCGCTCGTCACCAACTGGGTCCGCGAGTTCAACACCTGGGCGCCCGAGATCAACGTCCAGGTCATCGAGGGCAACCGGCATCGGCGCAAATGGATTTGGCAATCGGAAGGAATACCGGTCCGAATCGCCAATTACGAGTTGCTCGCCCGGGATCGCGAGTATTACGATTGTCCCCGCAACATGGGCGGCCCCCTGTTCGACCTGGTCGTGCTCGACGAATCGCAACGAATCAAAAATTGTCACAACACGACTTCGCAGGCCGCACGATCGATTCCGAGACGCCGCAACTGGGCGCTCACCGGGACCCCGGTCGAAAATTCCCAGGAGGACCTGGTCGGGATTTTCGAGTTTCTCGCCCCCGGGTTCCTGAAATCCGGCCTGAAACCTTCCGAGGTCGCCGGCGTCGTCGGCGAACACATCCTGCGCCGAACGAAAGACAAGGTCCTCACCGACCTGCCGCCGAAGCTGGTCCGCGACGCCCGGATCGATCTTTCCGGTTCCCAATGGACGACGTACAAGCAGGCCGAGGACGAGGGAACGCTCCGGCTCAACGAAATGGGCGACGGCATTTCCATCCGGAACGTGTTTGAACTCGTCATGCGGCTCAAGCAGATATGTAACTACGATCCGATCAGCGGAGAAAGCGCGAAACGGGAACGCCTGCTGGCCGACATCGAGGAAGTGGCCCAGAGCGGTCGCAAGGCCATTATTTTCAGCCAATGGGTCGAAACGTTGCTGTTCCTGAAAAAACATCTTCACCATTACGGGCCGGTCGAATACCACGGAAAAATCCCCTCCTCGCAACGAGACGGCGTCATCAAACGGTTTCGCGAAGACGATTCATGCAGCGTGATCCTGATGAGCTACGGGGCCGGCAGCGTCGGATTGAATCTGCAATTCGCGGAATACGTGTTCCTGTTCGATCGCTGGTGGAATCCGGCCGTNNCAGGCGATCAATCGGGCGCACCGGATCGGGGCCGCCGGGCCGGTGACCGTGACCCGGTTCATCTCGGTGGACACCGTCGAAGAGCGGATCGATCGGATTCTCCGGGAAAAACGCGAACTCTCCGATTTGGTGTTGTCCGGCGCGCGCGGCTTGAATCATTCCGTCGGCATGAACCAGGATGAGATTTTCGGTCTCTTCAATCTC
The DNA here is from genome assembly GCA_003509805.1 of Planctomycetaceae bacterium. Classification (GTDB taxonomy): domain Bacteria; phylum Planctomycetota; class Planctomycetia; order Pirellulales; family Thermoguttaceae; genus UBA8133. Next base: position 87 of record DOMV01000257.1, on the reverse strand, counting down.
CGCAAAAAAACGGCGAAAGCGGCCTGAGAGCGAGCATGAAGAGTTCCCGAAGCGGGATTTCAGGCAGTTCCCCTCAACAACGCCTCT
>DOMV01000181.1:4760-20126 GCA_003509805.1 Planctomycetaceae bacterium | reverse complement strand
TATTTAGTCAACACCGTATTCAAGCCACACCGTATTCGGGCAACACCGTGCTCCGGAAGCCCTTGGTTCTTTTTTGATGCGGGGCACAGAAGAGCAACATTTGCGTCCAGGCATGTCGTTCACCGTTCCGATTCTATTATGGGGATTGATCGCGGCGCCGCTGCCGTGGCTTCTGCAACGATTCCAACGCCAAGCGCCGGTTCCCCTGTCTTGGGGGGCGTTCCCCATCCTGGAAATCGCCGTCCGCAAAACACGTTACCGGCAACGGCTCGACGATTTTTTGCTCCTTTTCATTCGCACCGTCCTGATCGGTCTTTTGACATTCGCTTTTGCCGGTCCGCAAATGCGTTACATGTCGCCTTCCCGGGCTTCGCGAACCGAGCGAGTCACGCGGGAGATCGTTCGACCGAAAATCCTGCTTCTCGACGGTCGGGAAAGCGCTTTCGGCGACGACCGGACTTGCGCGGACTTCCTGACGCTGGCCCTCGACGGTTGGGAAGTCGAACGTGCCCGCGCTTCCGACTGGGTCGATACGTTCCATGCGCATCTTGAAAAATTCGATATCGTTATTCTTGCCGATCTGGCCTTCCCGACGGCTCGGGAAAGCGCTCTTTTACATTCTTATTCGCAATCCGGTCGCGGCCTCTTTCTCGTTCTCGGCGAACGCACCGACGCCCAAAAATGGAACGAACATTTTTTCGGCGTTCCGTTGTTGGATCGGATTCACACGAGGCATGGTTCCCGTGGGAGCCCGCATGATTCACGATCACATGAGCCGTTAAACCCCTGTCATTATCGCCACCCGATCATCACACCCTTTGCCGACCATCCGAATGCCGGCCTCCTTTCCATGCCGGTCGAACGTTACGTCCCGGTACGAACCGATCGGGATATTGAGACAATTCTCGCTCTTCCAAACGGTTTTCCACTCATTGCCGCCTGGAACGGCCCAATCGGTAAAACAAGATCAACGATGACGGATTCGTCCGCACCCGCCTGCGGAAACGTCCTGATTTGGACGACGGCCCCCCAGCAATCGATGAGCCGTTGGATGATTCGACCCGCGTTTATTCCTTTGGTCCGGGAATCGGTGAAATTCGCGGCTCGGCGGACCGTCCCGGAAAACACGGCGCTACGCACGGCCGCCCCGGGAACGGTTGAAGGTGTTTTTTCGCTCGGCCCGTGGTTACTCCTGGCCGCGACCGGTCTTTTCATGGCGGAGGGCATCCTCTCGGGCCGCCGATTGAAAAACACGATATAACCTATTATATCAAAACGGTTTACACACGATCCTTGCCGTGCAATGATGCTGTTTGTCGGAAAATCGAAAAAGTTATTCAAATTGGTTGATTTTGGACCACTCGTGCTTTACAATGAGTCCGGGCACCTTTGTCAAAAGCGTCATTCGGTACGAAAGAGCGACACATGCGGTATAGATATCATTCGTCGACGTTTCCCGTAATCGTGGTATCGTTTGCAGTATCGTCAGCGGTATCGTTTTTCTGCGTGAAACCGTCCTTTTCGCAATGGGACGGTTCCTCCGAACAATCCGCCGAAAGGCCCGCCGGGGCGCTCGCGACGAAGAAAAGCGGCGTACCGGAACCCGTTTATAAAGACGGATATGACGGGATCAGGAAACTGTTCCGCCAGGCGGTCATTGCGGGCGATACGGATATCTGCAAAGAATTGTTGGAAAAAAACGCCTACTACGTCAACGAAACGGATGGTGACGGTCGTACGCAACTCCATTACGCGGCGGCAAGCGGCCAGACGGCAATGTGTCGTTTATTGCTCGACCACGGGGCCAGGGCGGATTTTCCCCAACCTCCGGAAATTTCCGCGCATTATTCGACCCCATTGGAGGCGGCGATTGCCAACAACCACACGGAAACCGCGATTTTATTGATCGATTCGCTCCCCGCACAGGCGTTCAAACCGATACGCGGTTGCAACCGGCGCGCGCTTTTTCTCGCCATTCAAAATGAGAATCCCGAAATTATCAAATCCTTGCTCGCCAAACCGGTGGACGTCGACGCTCCGATCATGGTCGTCGACGAACCGGCTTTATTCCAGACGCCTTTGTATGTCGCCTGCGCCGTCGAGAATGTCGCTATCTGCAACATGTTGCTCCATGCCGGAGCCTCGCTTGATTATGAACAAGGGAAGATTCGAACGGCGGAATCTCTTTTTGTCGCCGCCCTCGCGCGGAATGAAACGCTGTGTTCGCTGTTGATCGATTCGAAAATCAACCTGGATACCCGCAATGCGGCCGGCCGGACCGTCTTGCATGAGTTGCTGCGTTCGAACGTCCCTCTCGCTTATTTCAGGTCGCTGGACGAGTCGGCATTTCGGAATGTCTCGCCGTTCGATGTCGCGATGACGACCAAACGGCTCGTGGCACCCTATCCTCGTCCGGATGCCAAACGGAATAAGGCCCCCGGCGATGTCGGGAACGGTGTCCAAAACCGGGTCAAAAACGATGTTGAAAACAATGTTGAAAACGCGGCCGTAGCCGGTGTCAACGAACGGGAAAAATCGAGGGAAAGCGATTCGGCCGGCATCGAATATCGATTATGCAAGCGTTTTATCGAGGCCGGTGCGAATGTCGACGCGTGTGACGAACACGGTTGTTCGGTTTTGGAAACACTCATTCTTTTCCAAACGCAGGCGCGGTCCATGAAGTCGGCGCGACCGTTCGACGAGTTCAAAAAATTTCTCGACCTGTTCATCGATGCGAACGTCGACTTGAATGCACGGGATGACAACGGCTGGACACCGCTTAACTATCTGTTGTTTTACTCTTTACTGGATTTCCGTGAAAACGAAAGCCGCCTCAAGGAAGAGGACATCAGGAAAATCGCCGAAAGCAAGGTGGAATTGTTCAAAACCTTGATCGATGCGGGCGCGACGGTCAAAACGGCCGATAAAGACGGAAACACCTTGTTGCATTATCTCGTGAGCGCGCCCGGAACGACTTTGGAAAAAGGTGGTTACAGTTTCCCTTTGAATTACGATCCCCGGGGGAAACATCGGACGTTTTCTCGAATGCTCATTGAATTGCTGATCGAAAAAGGGGCTTCGCTGAACGATGAAAATAAGGAAGGGGAAACGCCGCTCGATTGGGCGACACGCGGACCGCGTTTCCAAAACAATGGCAAGATCGACGTTTTCGCGCCGGGGCCGTCAAGGGAATTAAGGGAACGTGCCATCACCCCTGTTCCGATGCCTTCCAACCCGAGTGAAGCCGCCGACATGCTGATGCGATAAAACGGACGTGATTGGAAACAAATTTGAACGGTCCTGGACAGGCTTGAACGGAAGAGCCTGCGGGCCATCGATTTCAGGAAATTTCAACGGTTTTCGGCGCAACAAGTCAAGGAGTTGTCGATGAAAAATCAGAAAATTGTCGATCCCCTGTTGGGTGTCAATCGCCGCCGCCGGATCCAGCGAATGACGGAATGGGGGACTTGGGGACTCTTGGTCGGATCCTCGCTTGCTTTTCTTTGCATCCTGGAAAGCCGTTTTGTTTTTTCGCTCGTTCTTTCACCCTGGGTGCTTCTCATAACCGGTGTCGTCTCCGGATCGGCAATCGGTGTGGTCACAGCGTTGTTTTTCCCGCTCGATACGAAAGAAGCCGCCAGGCGTGTCGATACATACTACCAGCTCAAGGATCGCTTGCTTACCGCACTCAAATTGCTCGCCTTACGCGAATCGACACCCATGGAACGCCTGCAAATCGAGGATGCGGCACACCATGCGGAGGCGGTCGATCCGAAAGCGGTCGTTCCTTACCGCCTTCCGCGCAATTTTGCGTGGGGCTTGGTGTCCTTCCTCCTCACGCTTGCCTTGGTGCTTGCCTTGTCCTTGTTCCAGCGGCACCATGAAGCGGTCGCGGCGCTGCCGATTCCCGAGATCGTCGCCACTGTCGAATCCCTCAAGGAAGAGCTTTTGAAAAAAATCGAGGAATTGTCGGAAGAGCATGGAGACGAACAGCCGTTGAAAGAGCTTTCGCAAGAACTGGAAAAATTACTGGGGGAATTGGAGGAATCGAGCAACGATCCGCGCGAGGCGCTGGCGACGCTCTCGAAAATGGAGACGGCCGTTCGTTCCGCGATGAATGAATTCGATCTGGAGGCGGTCGATGCCTCGATGCGCGAGGTGGCCGAGGCCCTGAGCGCTTCGGATGCGACCCGTTCGACGTCCGATTCGCTCAAAGCGGGAGAATACGCCAAGGCGGCCGAATCGTTGGAAAAACTCGATCCTCAATCGCTCGGCAAACAGGACCGTACCGTGCTTTCCGAACAAATGCAACAAGCGGGCAAGTCGATGAACAAACGCGGGCAGGCGGAGCTTGCCCGTTCGACCCTGAAAATGAGCGACGCCCTCCGGGAAAACAACGCCGCGGAATGCAAGGGAGGCGCCTGCGAACTGGCCGGGCTCTGCCGGAAACAAGGGTTGCGGAAAGGAATATGCAAGGGCCTTGAAAGCAAACTCGCGTTGCTGAGTTTGTGCAAATCCGAATGCAACGGTTCTTCCTGCGCGAACAACGGCGGCATGTCCACGAACAAATCGGACAGCCCGAGCAACAATTGGGGACGCGGGACAGCCGGCAATCCGGCAAGCGGCGAAGAAACGTCGTTGGAGGGCAATCGCGAACAACAACAATTGACCGGGATGCCGGGCGCGGGCGAATCGGAATTCGAACAATTCCGGTCGGAAGAAATCGCCAAAGAATCGTCGGCCGCCGCTTACAAGGAACGGTTCCAGGAGTTCCGGAAGATGTCGGAAGAAGTCCTCGAAAGCGAACCGATCCCGTTGGGACAGCGGCAAATGATCAGACGCTATTTCGAATCGATTCGTCCCCGCGAAGAACGATAGATTCTGAACGCCGTCGAAATCCCCCGAAACCGCTTATTCGAACAGAGAATCCATGAAGAAAAACAGCATTATTCGATTCGGGGCCATCCGGGTTTTCTCTTCTTTCGTATTTTTCGCATTGCTCGCATTTTTCCCGGGCTCCGTCGTTCTGGGGCAGGCGATCGAAACCGCGCTTTCGGAAACGGAACAGAAAGAGCAAAAGATCGTCGACCGCTTCTGGTCTTTGCTGGAAAAAACGCCCCGGCGCGGAACGTCGTTGGACCGCGTTTACGGGTATTATGTGGATACGGGCCGATACGACGACCTCCTGGCACGTTGCCGGGAATTGACGCGACGAAACGAGGACGATGCGAAAAGTTGGCTTCTCTGCGGGTTGATTCTTTCGCGAGGCAGTGACGACGCCGCGAGTGTCGAAGCCTTCGAGAAGGCTGAAAAACTCGACGGGAACGATCCGTTCGCCCCGTTTTATCTTGCCGAAATCCATATCGGCCAAGGAAGATTGAAAGACGCCGGTGAATCGTTGGAGCGTTCCGTCGAGCGCGCCCTCAAAAGAAAACCGTCTGCCGCCGGATCGGAAAGCACGATCACCGGCAAGGATTTGCTGCTTATCCTTCAAACCCTGGGGCGCGTCTACGAGCGTTTCGGGGAAAAAGAAAAATCGATGGGAATATGGAACCGGATGGAGGAGCTGTTTCCCGGCGACGCCGACATCCTGGTCCGGATTGCCGAGACCCTCGAAGAGGAAGGAAAGTTCGAGGAGGCGCTGTTGCGATACCAACGGTTGGCGGAACTCGCGAAGAAAGACGATTTCGCGCGGGTCCAATACACGCTTGCCGCGGCCGATATCAAAATTCGTTTGGGGGAAAAGCAAGGCGCGATCGACGATTTTGAAAAACTGCTCGAAGAGATTTCCGGAGAAAGCTGGTTGGCGCAATCGATCCGGGACCGGGTCGAACGCATCTTCGTGCGCCAGGCCGATTACGCGGGGCTTGCGGGGTATTATCAAAAACGGCTGCAAAAGCATCCGAACGACCTGGAAACGATTCGGAGATATGCGATTGCGCTGGTCCGTCTGTCCCGGACCGATGAAGCGAAAAAACTGTTGGGGGAAACGCTGGAAAAAGCGCCGTCGAATATCCCGCTTCGTTTGGCCCTGATCGATTTGCTGGTCAATGATCGCGAATTCGACGAAGTCGATCGGCACTATGCGAAAATCAACGAACTTGATCCGAACAATCCGGATCATCTTTCCCAGTGGGGGCTCGCCTTTTTGGACAACGCGAATCTCGACGAAAAGAGCCGGAAAGCCGGGGCCGTGAAAATCTGGAACAAGATGCTTCTCGCCAAACCGGACGACCCGTCGACCGTCGTCATGGTCGCCGACCTGCTCGCGGCGGGAAAAATTCCGGAAGAAGCCGAGAAACTTTATCAAAGGGCGATCGCGCTTCGCCCCGGCGATCCGGGATACCGCGAGTATCTCGGATATTTTTACCATCACCGTGACCGGAAACGGGAAGCGATCGAAACACTGGGGCGGATTGCCGAAGGCGAACGTCGTTCGGCGTCGAATCTGGCCCAGTTGAGCGGCATTTTCAAATCGCTCGGATACGCCCGGGAAGCCCTCGAAGCGATGAAAGAGGCGTGCGGGCTTGCTCCGAACGATTTCGAACTGCGTCACCGGTACGGGGAAATGCTTTTCGAAAGCGGCGATTTCAAGGAAGCCGAACAGGAGTACCTCGCGGCGGAACAATTGATCGAGGGGGACGGGAATGCGTTCGCGGGTTTCCTGCAATCGTATGCCAAATTGCTGCAATCGACGGGACGACTGTATGAAACGACCGTCGAACTTCAAAAAAAGATTTCGGAACGGGCGGATGCCGACGCGTCGGATTATTGGCGGTTGGCGGCATTTCAATCGGCGCAGGGTAAAAATGCCGCGGCGATGGAATCGATTGAAAAGGCGGTCGCATTACGACCGGATTCGAATATCCTTCTCCAGGCGGCAGCCGACATTTTCACGAAGGGCGAAGATCAGCCCCGGGCGGCCGGGATTTATGAAAAACTGGCAAACGGCGACCCGCAATACCGGGTTGACCATTTGAAAAAGCTCGCGATGCTTCAACGGGAAATGGGCGAGACGGACAAAGCCGTCGAAACATCGAAACTGGTCATGGCCGCCGGGGCCGGAAACGCGTCCAACAGCCGGTTTTACGCGGAAATGCTCCTCGCGATCGGCCGTCAACAAGATGGAATCGAGACACTTCGCCGTGCCGTACGAATCGATCCGACCGACACGACGACGCTCACGGCCCTGGCCGATGTGCTTTTCGAATCGGACGAAATCGATGAAGCGATCGAGATTTTGTGGCGGATATTCGACCGCGCCGAAGACCTGCAAAGTAAACTGGGGACGATTTCGCGCATATCGACCTATTATCAACGTGCCGACCGGTTCGACCGCCTGATCGAACGATTGCGTCACCGACCGCTCGATGCCGCCGGGCGGCGTGAAACAGCCTATTGCCTCGCCCAAGCCTATTCTTCCGTTTCCGATTATGAAGCGGCCCGGCAGACGTTGGAAATGCTCCTGCTCGGGACCGAGGAACAGAAGACGGACGATACGCTTTTGTTGTCTCAGTTGTCGAAAATCGCCGAGTTGCAGGCCGATATGCCCACGGCGATCCGGTACCAGGAAATGCTGTGCGACCAGGTGCAATCGAACCAGGAAAACGAGCGTCTCCTTTTGCTTTACCGGAAAAACGGCGACAAGGAGAAGGCTTCCGGCGTCTTGATGCGTACGATTGTCGAGAAAGCCGACCTGGCGGAACAAATCACGCTGCTTGATGAATTACTCGCGGGCGACGAATACGAAACGGCCCGAAACGTCGTCGAAAGACTTGAGGCGAAATATCCGAATCATTGGGAAGTGCTGCCGCGGCGCCTGATGGTCGAATACTGGTTGAAGGATATCGACGCCGCCGACCGGACCATCCAGTCGATCCTTTCGCTCGATCTGCCCCGCGAAGAGATTTCCGCACGAAAACGGAAAGAAAAGGAAAAGGCCGACAAGGAACTGAAAACGTCGCCTTCCGCTTCTTCGACGAACATGCAGTCCGTGTCCCAGCAATACCAGTCGTGGAATTTCGGCCAAAACGGATATTATTCCCATTGGGGCGGCGACGAATCGAGCCGGTTGGACAAATGGAGGAATTTCGACAACGATTTCATCAAAACGCTTTTTCGCGAGAAGTTGCAGTTGGAGCGTTATTATTACCATCGCGGTTATTCGCCGTCGCAGGAGCCGCCCAAGCCGCAGGTCCAAATCGATACGTTCGACGACGCCCTGTTCATCGCCCGGTGTTGGTCGTTGAAAACCGCCCTCGACCGGGATCTCCTGGCGTTTCGGAGTGAGCATCCGGAGGAAGAAGGGCAACAGCCGGTCCAACCGACCGCGGAAAACGGTTTCCAGCCGGACCGTTTCCTGAAGGCCGTGAAGGATATGCTCGCAAGCCTGCCGGGCGACGCGCACGACAGGCAGATTCTGCTCGACCGGGTACGGATGGAAGTCTTCCTTGCCGCGTTGTGTGAAACGTCGAGGCGGGAATCGACGTTTTTCACCGAGGCGGATTTGCCGAAACTTCTCGGCGGNNGGGCCCGCCGGCAAAATCATGCGGCGTCTCGGGATGCTCGGCGAAAAGGAATGGGAGGCGATCGCCTACGATTCGATTTTGCAAGCTCTCTTTGCCGAATTGGCATGGCAACGAATCGGGAAAATCGATCCGGCTGAACTTCTCAAACGCTGTATCACGGAAGACCCTGAAATTCGCAAAAAATTTTCCGAAGAGGAATGGGCCGAATTCCAGGATTTTTTCCTGGAAGTATTCCGGCTTGCCGTGCAAAAACATGAAAACGATTCCGACGATCTCCCGGGTTCGGTCGATGAAAGCGTCGATTGGTTGCTCGGTTGGTGGCGGAACACCGACGAGGAATCGTTCGCCGGCGAAGATTATCGCCAATTCGCGAAATTCCATTCCTTCGGTATGCTTATTGCCCTGCTCAAATCGCTGGGCCGGGAGTCGGATATTCAGCTCCTCCATGCACAAATCGACAAGATCGGCGCGAAGTATCCCAACATCTTTTTAATGGTGAACGAAGACGATTCCCCGGATGGATTCTACAGTTTCCTGGCCGACGGGGAACCGTCTCCCAAACACCTGTTGATAAGCGTGTTTCACATAACCGATCATGAAAAATACCAGGAAGTGATTGAACAAAAAACGGAAAAGAATCCGGGATTCGGGGCAATGACCGAAAAAATCGGGGCCTATTTCACCCAGCCCGGTTTGCACGACGATCCGCGCGCACAGCTGGAAGAAGGGTTTCAACGCTTCGAAAAATCACTGATGCGGGCAAAAGACGCCTATGTGAAACTTCTCGCGCAGCGTCCTGCGTCGGAGCCCGAACGGAAACAACCCCGCGCCGTACCGGCCAACAGTGTCGTTCACGTCGTTATGAACGGCGAGATGAATGAAAGAAAGCTCTCCGGGGCGATCTATGACCGCTTGTTTTCCGGTTCCTACGGTTTGCGGGAAGCCTTGCACCTGAACCCCGATCCTTATCGGGGGACGATGAACACTGTTTCCGCCGAATTGATTTCCTTGATCGAGGAAAACGGAGAGGAAGGCGGCGGGGAAAACAACCTGGAAAACGAATCGGCGGAAGAACCGGAAGGCATGTCGGAAAACACGGGTGTTGTCGAGAAGAGCGACGGTGAGAAGAGCGATGCCGAGAAGGTGGACGCCGAACGGATTACGCAGGATGCGGTCGACAAACTGGTTGCCTTCGACGACATGTTCGATCGGTGCCTTGATCTTTACTTCCGTATTGAAAACGAGTTGGCGGCAGTCGCTCCCAAGGAACCGGAAAAAAAACCGGAGGCGGAAAAGCCGGCCCTGACGGCTGCGCCGAAACCGCCCCGACTCGGGAAATATGCGGACCGATTTCAGAGCAACAATTCCGTCGGCGAGCACGAAATTTTGGAACTGGTGGGCAACGTTTCCGGAAATGTCACCCACATGGGCGGTTTTATCCAAAACACGGTCGTGTTGCCCTCGAATGCGGACGAGTACCTGACCAAATGCGGATTCATGCTGGATCAGCTCGACCAAGGGTTGAAAAAAGCCCGGGCGGCCGACGGCGTCGACGGGGCGCCGCTCGCCGTGCAGCGCAAAAAGCGTTTTGATGAAATGCTGAACAAATGTGCATCGGAAGGAACGGACGTCGAGAAGAAACTGATCGCGGCCTACCGAAACGTCGATCCCGGCGAGATCAAGGTGCAGGACGTTTCGTATTATCAAAACCGGTTCGACGACGTGAAAAAGCGTCTTAACGAGGAATATAAAAAGGCGAAACAGGCGGGAGAAACTCTTGAGCACGGCAAACTTCTCGCCCTCGCGCTGCTTTGGTCGCAGGAAGGCCGGAAGCGCGAGGCGGCCGGGTTGCTGGATGCGATCCCCTTTGTTTCGGCGGCGGATGTCCGGGCGCGTGAGTTGATCATGCTCCACCTGTTCAACGCTTCCGGGGACGAGGGCGAGTTGAAGGAACGCGCCGAAAAGAGCGTTGATCGATTGCTCGGATACCAATTGAAGAGCGACGAACTGGGAGCCCTCCGCACGGCGCTGCGACTTTTGGGACGCAACAAGGACGCCGAAGCGATTCGTGACCGGCTTATCCTGGTCTCGACCGACATCAACACGCAAGTCGAGCTTTTGGCGGAACTCCGGGGCGCCGGTCCCGAGGCCCAGCAGAAAACGGTGCAATTCGCGCTGAAAATTTTTCGTTCGCCGGCGGTGCGCAATGCCGCCAAATCGCGAAACGGCGATTACGCCTCCTATGCCCGGGGCCAGGTACTCGATATCTTGAAAAACGCGGGCAAACTGGAGGAAATCATCGAGCAGATCGAATCGCAATGGAAAAGTTCGCCCGGCTCGACCGACATCATGATCGCGTTGGCCGACATCTACCAGCGTGCCGGTCGAAAGGACGACGCCAAGAAGATCGCCCTCGAAATCGGGAAAAAAATCCCCGACGACGCCGCGAAAATGAAGGAATACGCCTCGATCCTGCAACATCTCGACATGAAAAAGGAGGCGTCCGAATGGATGATCAAATCCCTTGAAAAGAATCCCGAGCAGATATTGCGCAACTACTGGGAATACGATAATTTCTTCCGCCAGTCGAATGAATCCACGACGAAACTCTTCGGCATTTTCAAGAAGATCAAGCCGGAACGCCTGGCCGACGAGTTCGGTAATATAAGCGCGTTTTTGTTTCGCGACGGAGCGAACGAGGAATTGGGCAAGGAAGCGCGGGAATTGATCGATTACGTCTGGAAGCTGGAAGGCGTGAGCGATGCCAACCGGAAACAGGCCCGGATCAATTTCATTCGCTCCTTGTCGTATCGCGATAATCTTCCGGATGCGTTTTATCCGATGTTTCACGAAGTCGTGTTTTCCATGATCGAGCCGGAAAAGAAGGAGGAGACGGCGAAAAACGCGACGGTGGTCCGGGTGGTCCACGAGGGATCGCCGCTGTCGGTTTATTCATGGTCCAACGACCGTGTTAGTTCCCTCGGCAACGGGTTGCTCGACCAGGCGGAAAAAGGCAAGAAGCTCGACGAGTTGCGGGGAGAAATACGGGCCGTGATCGAAGCCCACGCGGCGGTTCCCGACAAGGAAAAGGATTGGTCCCGCCTCTGTTCCGCACGAAGTTTCGCGGCCTTCATCGATTTGAGGCAGAACAAAATCGAGGAAGCGGACCGGGAAATCGCATCCCTGCTCAAGGATTCGAAGATGAAGGAGGTGTTCCTTCACAACGCGATCGTTCTCGGGCAGGAAGCCTCGAAATACGACGATCCTCGCGCCGTCCGGTTGGCACTCACTCTTTTCGAGCGCCAAATCAAAGACGATCGGTATGGCAACTACAACGATTACCTCGGCCCCAAATTGATCGAGCTTTATCTCAAATCCGACAAATCCGGGCGGGGCGTCCAAGCCGGTTTGAAAATGGTGAGCGACGGTTTCAAGTACATGCGGCTCTGCGGGAACAATTATTCCGTCAACATCGGGAACCGGCATTACGACATGTACAGCCTCCAGGAAACGACGCTCCGGTTGAGCCGGATGCTCCTCGACGCCGGCCACGCGTTCGAATTGATGTTGATTTTCCGCCGGGATTACGACGGCATGAACTGGGTCGTGCTCGCCAAACAGCGGTATCATTACCGATTTAACGAATTGAACCGTCTTTCCGCGGAACTCGAAGGCAAGATCAAACCTGAGGATTTCGTGAAGAATATGGAGCAATTGATTCCCTTGCCGAACGACGATGAAGCGTCCACGGCGAATTCTGATACGGATTCAGATACGAAAGAAAAACCGGGTGCGGATGAAAAAGATGCAACCGCCGTTGCTTTTTCGAAAAACCTGCCCCTGTTCCTCGGGGGGTATTGCGCCCCCGTCGAGAAACGTTTCATGTCCGATGCGAGGAACGTTCGGCTCGCGGACATATTTGCGATCCTGACCGACGCCGACGAGGCGAATCACCCCCCGGAAAAACCGGAGCTCGGTATTTATTTCGCCGACGCGCTCGACCGGATCGCGAAAACGGACGCCGGCCGGTTCGAGGCCGTGAAAAAATCGCTCGAATCGCTGGAACCGCAGGCGCCGGCCGAACCGACGCTGTTGATCGCGCTGGCCCATTGCCGGTTGATTGAGAAAGACCGGCCCGGTTTCCAGGCGTTGTTGCGGCGCTGTGCAAAATGGGTGAAAAACACGACAGGCATTGAAACAGGTATTGAAACGGGTATTAAAACGAATGCTCCCGACGGCGGTACGGCCGACAAAGGAGCGGCGGAAGGCGGCGCGACGGAAGCCAAAGAAGCCAAAGAAACCAACGCAACCGGTGAAACCGTTCCCGAGCAGCTTTACCTGGGCATGTGGAGCCTCGCCAAAGCCGGTTTCGGCGACGCGGAATTGATGAACAGCCCGGGAGTGCGGGAGGATTGCGAAACGCTTTTCCTCTTTTTCTGCAAATTCATGGGTGAAATGCTCAGTAAATCCGATGCGGTTTCGGAATCGCGGGCCGTCCGTCTCCGGGCCTGTTTTCGCGATATCAAACGCTCCGTCCCGGCGGCTTCCCTGAAGCTCTTCAAACCGCGTTTGAATGCCGGTGTTTTGGCGAAATCCCTGTTTCCCCGGCCCGGCATGGTCGTGAACTCCCTGGAAACCGCCTGCGCGAAGATCGGCGACCATTTTGTCGACGCGCTGGGGTTCCAGGATCCGAAACCGGTCCTGGAGGTTTTTGAAAACGGGCTTAAAAACGGCTGGCCGATCCGGGAAGGCCAACCAATCCGGGAAGGACTGTATTCCGCGAAGATATCCCGGGGCGACGCCTATCGGATTCTCCTGATTTTCGATCGGGTTCTCCAAACGGCCCGGGAGGTCGGCATCGAACCNNCGAACCGGTTGTGATTTATGAATCGCTCTTGAAAATCGTGTTGCCGCCGGAAACGGACAAGCCGGTCTTCGCGGCCGTTTACGACGATCTCGGCGGTGAAGACGGGTATTATCGTTCCCCGGTCGTCACGCTGGTCGATGACGCGGTCGCGGCGGGAAGGATCGACGAACTGAGAACGCGGATCGCCGAAAAACGTGCCGGGATCACCGGGCGGATCGAGGCGAAAAAGAGCACGCCGGAACAGCGCGAAGACTTGCAGCTCGATGCCGCCGAACTTTATCTTGCCCTCAAAGCGGGCGATGAAAAACAATGGAAAGAAAAGGTTGCCGCGCTCAAGGAACAAATCGGCAACGAAAGCAACCCGCACGCCTTGTATGCCTTGATCGGAACGGTTCCATTCCTTCAACGGGAGGATTCGGTTTTTCCCGAGTTGAACGACCTGGTCGAAGCCGCGCTTGCGAGAAGCGTGGCTGCCAATCAAAACAAACGGTTTGTCTTCCATGTCATCAGGACGCTTTTCGACCGTCTGCAAGGCGATGAGAATGGCGAAGCGAATCTTGAACGCGATCTCCGGTTGCTCGCCATGTATCGGTCGATCACCCGGTCCGATGTCAGGGACAACCGGATGGACGGGTTTCGGTTTACCCGTGAAGAACGGCTTTATCAACGGGGGTTGGATGCGATCGCATCCGGGGCGCTATCGGACGCGATCGCGATTCTGCGCTATTTCGCCGATTGTCCGAAAGAGCATTTCCGTTTCCGCGCACTAGGCGAGTACGTCGATAAACTTGACGAAAAGCTCCAATCGCTTTCCGGCGAAGAGCGGCAGGCACTCTTGAACGGTTTCAAGCCGTCGGAAATCGAACGAAAAAAAGAACCGGAAAAAGTCGAACAGGCTCTCGTTGCCGACAATCGGGGGCTCCCGCCGTTGCCGGAAGGAAAGACGGTTTATCAAAACGATTTTGATTCGGAAACCGGGCCGGCCTGGTCGATCGACAAGCGTGATTTGACGCCGAAAACGGGCCGGATCTTTCTCGGGGAATTTTTCGATGAAACGCCGCGTTTTCAAATCGACGGACTTCCGCCGCATCGCTACGTCCGCATCCGTTTCGACCTGTTGATCCTCGCGGGCGCGGATGGCCTGGTTGGATATGACCGGGGATTCGGGGCGGACATGTGGGGCATGCGTTTGAATAACGGGGCCGTCCCGATCACGACGACGTTTTCCAATTTCCACAAGGATCCGAACAATCAGAAGCAGAGTTTTCCCGACGACTATCCGCTTGCCTTCGGCGTCCGGCCGGCTTGGTACGCGTCTTTGTTATCGGATTCGCTTTGGGGAGACGATCTGCAAAAAGGATTTTATTACGGCCGACACGGAGCCGCCAGGGAAAACACGCTCGATTACGACAAGGATTCGATTTATGCGATTGACGTCGTCGTCCCGCATGAAACTCCGGAATTGACGGTCGGGTTTTTCGCGCAATTCCAGGACGGTCCCTACAGTACCGGCCAAATGAACAGGGCTTACGGCGAATCGTGGGGCCTGGATCATTTTCGTGTCGATGTGTTGGAGAACGACTTGGAGCTTGATGAGCCGGCGCTGAAAAAATGTTGGGAAATGCTCACCGGGAACGACGCCCTCGATGCGTCGGCGGCACGTTGGCGCCTGGTCGCCGCCGGAGACGCCGCCGTCGATTTCGTCGAACGCATGTTCACCTCACCGGAATCAGGGCCGCTCGTGGAAAAATGGAGGAACAACGCGAGCGATTTCGACCGTTTTCGCGTCGACCGGATCTTGGAGTTGATCGGAACGTCGAAGGCGAAGGAGTTGCGCCGCTCTCTTGAAAAAGACACGACGGAAAAAAGCACGACGGATCGGGGATCCTCGGGCTGATGATAGGACTGATCGACCGCAGACGGCCTGGAATTGTTCCCGCGAACAATCGCTTGTCGCTCGAACGAAACGTG